>NZ_JRFE01000014.1:300000-600000 GCF_000756305.1 Myxosarcina sp. GI1 | reverse complement strand
CTTAGATGAAACTGATGAGCCGTCTTCTTCCGAGCGCAAACGTTATTCGTCCATAACTTTAACCACTGAGGGCGATAAACTGTTGCTAGTGTTACCGACTCAAGCAGAAGTTGACTCAGAATTACTGTGGTCGGAAAACTGGCAGGAATTCAAACATTTGCTGCGGATTGAAGAACAGTCGTGGCAGCCTGGTACGCCTGTGTTTTTGGTTGCAGGCGATCGCCTGCTCGATGCCAGACAGCTACAGACTATTGCCGACACTCTAGAGGATGTGGAACTGCGTTTGACTAGCGTTAGTACTAATCGCAGACAAACAGCAGTAGCGGCAGCAACTAGCGGCTACTCAGTCGAACAGCAAGATTTGACCTCTACTACTCAAGAAGCGGCAATCTCGCTGTTAGCCAAGCCTCTTTACGTACGCAACACCGTTCGTTCGGGTGTTGAAATTCGCCATCGGGGGACAATAATTGTTTGTGGTGACTTAAATCCAGGTGGGCAAGCGATCGCCGCAGGCGATATTTTTGTCTGGGGTCGTTTGCGAGGCATAGCTCATGCAGGAGCGGATGGCGATCGCCGCTGTCGCATTGCGGCATTGCAGATGGAGTTTACCCAACTGCGTATAGCCGATGCCGTTGCCAGATCGCCAAAAACCAGACCCAAACAGTATGCACCAGAGTTAGCCTTTATGACTACGGAAGGGATACGTTTGGCGAAGGCGTTAGACTTTAACAAAACCTATACTTTTTCGCCGTCTGGCGGCGGTTGGGTCGAGAAAAATCGAATCAATTAAATACTGCTAACAATAAACAATATGACTCGTATAATTGTTGTTACTTCTGGTAAAGGAGGAGTGGGTAAAACCACATTTACTTCTAATATAGGAGCGGCACTAGCCAGTTTAGATCGTAAAGTAGCTCTGGTAGATGCTGATTTTGGCTTGAGAAACCTCGATTTGCTATTGGGTTTAGAAGAGCGTGTCGTTTACACGGCTTTAGACGTTTTGGCTGGAGACTGCCGACTAAATCAGGCATTAGTCAAAGATAAACGACTTAAAGGATTGGTTTTATTACCTGCGGCGCAAAATCGCAATAAAGAATCAGTGCAGCCAGAACAAATGCAAAAAATTGTAGACGCGCTGACGGAAGAGTATGACTACGTTATTTTAGATTGCCCCGCAGGAATCGAACTAGGCTTTCGCAACGCGATCGCTGCTGCTAAAGAGGCTTTAATTGTCACTACGCCAGAAATTGCAGCAGTGAGGGATGCCGATCGTGTCATTGGCTTGCTCGAAGCCGAAGGCATTCACAAGATTAATTTAGTCGTCAATAGGGTCAAGCCAGCTATGGTTCAGAGCAATAAAATGATGAGTGTTGAAGACGTGCTAGAGTTATTGGGAGTACCTTTACTGGGAGTCATTCCCGATGATGAAAAAGTAATTGTTGCTACCAATAGGGGCGAACCTTTAGTAATTGGAGAACGAGATTCCTTACCAGCAATAACTATCAACAACATTGCCTTGCGGTTAGAAGGCGAGAAAGTTCCATTTATAGATTTAATAGCATATCATGAAAGTCTACTATCGCGCTTGCGCCGTATTTTTGGTGGTTAGACGGCAAAATAGATCGAGTTTAGTTAAAGCACAGCGTTGTTTTTAGTTTTCCCCAGTCCGCGATGCGCTGGGTTTTTCCAATTTAAATAGTTTTAGTTATGTTTAAAGAGCTTTTAAAAATGCTTTTTCCCTGGAAAAATAATGCCAATAGCCGCGATAATGCCAAACGTCGTCTCAAGCTAGTTATAGCTCATGACCGCGCTGCCATTAATCCCGAAATGATGAGTTCGATGCGCGAAGAAATTCTCGAAGTAGTAGCGCGATACGTAGATGTAGATCGCGATGAAATGGAGTTTTCTCTATCTAACGACCATCGTATTACCTCTCTTACTGCTAATTTACCAATTCGTAAGGTTAGACGTTCTGCCGAACTAGCAAATACATCGACTGTTACCGAGGCTGAGAAAGTCGAAAGCTTGTCTGATAAAGAGGTTAAATCCGAATCAGACGGCGATCGCTCCGATATTCCTCAAGAGCTTTGAACGCGAGTTATTGATAATTGACAAATTTGACAAATTGTTCGGATAATGTATCGATCGATTTTCGATTGTTGAAAAGCTATTAAACGAAAATAAACGTAAATCTAAAGAAATTTTAAACGTTACGTAAAATTGCCTACATAAACTTAATATATTTTCTATATATTGTATTTCATTGTCGGTAAAGCCTTCGTATGTTCTTTAGATACTAATAAAACTCAATCGTATGAGTAACCCAACTAATACGATTGAGTACGAGCTATTTTCGTATGATAAATATTCTTATAGTTGACGATCGAACCTTCGTCCATAAAACTTTAAAAACTTATTTAGAGTCAGAACCAGATCTAAATATAGTTGGTTTTGCCAATAACGGCAAAGAAGCGATCGAACGAGTAGCAGCACTAAATCCCGATGTGGTGTTGATGGATATTGAAATGCCCATTATGGATGGCTTGAGTGCTACTCAAATTATCGTGCAACACTATACCCATCCTAAAATTTTAATTCTGACAATTCAAAACAATCAAGAACATCTCGATCGCGCTTTTAAAGCGGGAGCTAAAGGATACTGGCTAAAAAACACCACCGCTAAAGAGCTTGCAAATGCAGTTCGCTACGTTCACAAGGGATATTTTCAACTAGCTCTAGAATTAATTGATAAATATCAACCTCCAACCTCACAGTTAGATTCACAATTAACAGACAAACAAGAACTAGACAAAAAGCTTGATATTTTAGATACGGTTTTAGCTAAAGTCGAGGGCAAATTTAGCAATTTACAAGAATTAACCCCCAAAAAACTCAATCAAACCATTGAAAATACAGTTAAACAGGAAATAAATCTTAGAAAAGAACGGGATGCCAATTTACAGTATAAAATTGACCGACTACAGCAAAAGTTAAAAAGACTAGAAAAAAATCTTAGTTTACTGGCAAAAATTCAGCTGGTTTGCAATTTAATATTGTTTATTGCGGTTGGATATTGCTGCTATGTCATTTTGACTAACTTGGTTTTTTAATTGTCAATCGATAGAGTTTTCTGACTGACGAGTGTAAATTACTCCAAAAATCGAATTTGTATAATTGTAAGTCAGTCGTGCAAAACTCAATGCTCACACTATTGACGCTTATCAAAAGATATTGGATATCTATTACACTATTTATCCTGACAGTTATTACTTTTTTGTCTCTTTATCCACGAGACAAATTACCTCCCGCACCAGGCAGCGATAAAACTCATCATCTCGTTGCTTATGCTCTATTGATGTTTCCAGCAGCAGTAAAAAAACCCAATTATTTGCCAGCAATTGGTTTATTTTTTGTTTGCTGGAGCGGAGCTATTGAATTATTACAACCTTTTGTCAACCGTTACGGAGAGTTTAAAGATCTAGCAGCCAACATTGCGGGCTTAGTTATTGGTTTCGTTATAGTAAAAATACTCGAACGGCTTTTGCAGCTTAACTCAAACAAGAACCAATAAGACAGTTTGAAAAATTAAAAGGGCAGCTCGCTTGAAGCTGCCCCAGAATAGCCATTAATGTGACGAATGAGCTATAGGCGTTTGGGCTACATCATACCCATACCGCCCATGCCGCCCATGCCGCCCATGCCGCCCATGCCGCCCATGCCGCCCATGCCGCCACCGGGCATAGCAGGAGCTTCGGGTTCGGGTTTTTCTACTACTAGAGCTTCAGTAGTCAAAACCATACCAGCAATAGAAGCAGCATTTTGTACCGCAGAGCGTACTACTTTAGCAGGGTCGATAATACCTGCGGCAATCATGTCCTCAAATTGACCATTGAGAGCGTTGTAACCGACATTAAAATCTGTTTCTTTGACACGTTCGACGATTACGTATCCTTCTACTCCAGAGTTGTTAGCAAGCTGAATTAGAGGATATTCAAGTGCTTTAGCAAAAATATCTACAGCTACCTGTTCTTCAGCGTTGCTAATAGTATTTCTAAACTCGGCAAGCTTTTGAGCTAAATGAATCAAAGTCGTACCGCCACCAGGAACGATACCTTCGTCTACAGCAGCTTTAGTAGCGTTGAGTGCGTCTTCAATACGTAGTTTGCGGTCTTTTAGTTCGGTTTCGGTTGCCGCACCTACTTTAATCACCGCAACTCCACCAGCTAGTTTGGCAATGCGCTCTTGAAGTTTTTCGCTGTCGTAGTCAGAGTCGGTTTCTGCAAGCTGCTTGCGTAGCTGCTCGACTCGTTTTTTAATATCGTTGCTGTTACCAGCACCAGAGACAATAGTAGTGTTTTCTTTGTCAATGGTAATTTTTTCCGCCGTTCCGAGCATATCCATCGAAACGGTATCTAAACTTAAGCCTACTTCTTCAGAAATTACTTGTCCGCCAGTTAGTACGGCAATGTCTTGTAACATCTGTTTGCGGCGATCGCCAAAGCCTGGAGCTTTGATTGCTGCGGCATTGAGTACGCCTCTAGCTTTGTTTACTACTAGAGTAGCTAAAGCTTCTCCTTCTAAATCTTCAGCAATAATTAGCAGGGGTTTGCTTTCGCGAGCGACTTTTTCTAGTACGGGAACTAAATCGGCGATCGCGCCGATTTTTTTATCAGTAATTAAAACTGCTGCATTATCAAACTCGACTAACTGTCTTTCTTGGTCGGTAACAAAATAAGGAGAAATAAAGCCGCGGTCGATCTGCATCCCTTCTACTACATCTAGTTCTGTAGCTAAGGATTTTGATTCTTCTACAGTAATTACCCCATCGGTAGTTACTCTTTTCATCGCTTCTGAAATCATGATCCCGACTTCTTCATCGTTACCAGCCGAGACAGTTGCCACTTGCGCTATTGCTTCACCTTCTACGGGTTTGGCTACTGCTTCGATCTCTTTGACTAAAAAAGCGGTGGTTTTTTCTAACCCTTTTCTCAGAGCAACGGGGTTGGCACCTGCGGCAACATTTTTTAAGCCTTCTTTGATTAAAGCCTGAGCCATAACTGTTGCTGTAGTCGTGCCGTCACCAGCAATGTCTTTGGTTTTAGAAGCTACTTCTCGAATTAGCTTCGCGCCAGTATTTTCTAAAGGATCTTCTAAATCGATTTCTTTAGCGACGGTGATGCCGTCATTGACAATTTGGGGCGCGCCAAATTGCTTTTCTAATAAAACATTTCGTCCTTTCGGACCGAGAGTGATTTTTACCGCATCGGCAAGGGAGTTAACTCCACGCTCTAATGCTCTTCTCGACTTTTCATTAAACGAAACGATTTTTGCCATAGTATTCTGCTTTGAGTTCCGTTATGTATTCTATATGCGTTATTTAGCACTCTTGCATGGAGAGTGCTAAAGTTTATCATATCAATTTCAAAAATCCTTGCTAGAGCGAAATTACCGAACCTCAGTTTGGCAAAAAAGTTCATCGCCAAAAAAAACCCGCTAGATGTTCGGCAAAAAAAGCGATGCCGAGAAAGATAACTAAATAACGAATAAAAGACACTTGCTGCTCTAGCTTTTCGACAGAACTTTTGGTAGACACAAACAGGTTTCGCAGATAAATTTGATACTCTGAGTTTTGAATGCCTATTTGTTTTTTAATTTCACTTAGCAAATTAAGGCGATCGCTAGATTTTGAGAACTCATCTAAGCCTATTTGAACTTGATGATTGACGCGATTTTGAAAAATATTTAATCCTTCTCGCAATTCTGTTTTAAGATTATCTAGTTGAAAGTATAGTTCATTAAAAATCTCTTCTCGATCTCTCTTATCAAGTTGAGCGCATTTTTCTTCTATCTGAGACAGGTAAGCCAAACTCGATTGTTGTTGTCGAATTACAGCCGCGAGAGATTTTTCAAAAATTCCCGGTCCTAATTGAAAATAACCCTGTCGAACGTTACGAATTACCTCTACTAATATAGTTGTAGAAGTGTTTTTTGAAATGTATCCTTTGGCTCCAGCTTCAATAGCGGCATTAATGTTTTGTTCGTCATCGTGAGAAGTAAAAATAATAACTTTAACATCAGGAAACTGCTGCGTAACTATTTTAGTCATAGTTATGCCGCTAACTTCGGGCATTTCTATATCTGCAATTACTATATCTACTTCTATTCGTTCGAGATATTCTAAAGCTTGAGTTGCGTTATTAGCTTGCCCGATAATTTCTAGATCTTCTTCTTTTTCTAAAATAGTTTTGAGTGCCTGTCTGGTAAAATTAAAATCATCAAGTATCAAAATCCGAGTCATGTTTATTTTAAAAAAGATTATTAAACAAATTGTTTATAAATTTTTAATTTTAAATAAATATCTTATATATTTATAATAATACCAGTACCAACCAAAAAAATAAATATAAAACTATAATTGTTAAATTATATGTAAACAAAAAAAACTATTTTACGCTTAATAAAGACGGTTTTTTTAAATTAATAGGGGCAACAATTAAGATGTTTGAACTTGCACCCTTATAATTTTTGCCACCAACAAATTCGTCCTTGCCAATCACCAGAAACAAACATTTTGCCATCAGAACTAATAGCTAAAGCACTAATATAATCCTGGTGTTCGACTAAAGTATTTTGAAGTGTACTAGTTTTAAGATTCCAGACTTTAATCGTTTTGTCCCAGCTACCGCTAATTAAAGTCTGAAGATCTGAGGAGATAGCCACTTGCCAAACTCCGTCAGTATGACCTTGTAAAGTATCGATTAATTTATTAGTGTTGAGATTCCAAAGCTTAATCGCGCTATCTCCACTACCGCTAACTAAAATTTTATTATCCGCACTGATATCGAGAGACAAAATTGCCAGGGAGTGACCATTTAAGGTAGAGCGTAACTTGCCTGTAGCTACATCCCAAAGACGAATAGTTTTATCTTGTCCTCCACTAGCCAAAATTTTGCCATCATCAGAAAGCGCGATCGCATTTACAATTTGAGTATGTCCGATAAAATCTTTAATTGCTTTACCAGATTCGATTTGCCACTGACGAACGGTCTTATCCCAACTGCTGCTAAATAAATTACCATCGGCACTAAAAACCAGACTGGTAATTGCACCTTTATGACCCTGGAGAGTACGGATTAATTGCGGTTGAGTCAAAGAGACTTTGTTAGAAGAACGTAATTCAGTCAAATCCCAAAGGGCAATCGTGCCATCGTCACCGCCACTAGCTAGAACTTTACCATCGGCAGAAACTGCGATTGCGTTAACAGACGAATGTGCTTGCCAGCTAACTAATTGCTCTTCAGTTGCTGTTTGCCAAACAGCAATGATACCCGCGCTACTGCCACTGATAAGCGTTTGACTGGCATTATGGTATGCTAAAGCATTTACTCCGCCCTTTGGTAGAGAAATTTTTTGGGATAGATTGTAATTAGAATTGTTAGGTAAATTTGGCTCTGCGATCGTGACAGATAGATCGGTTGCAGTATTAGCCTTACTGCCATGCCAGCGCAAATAGGCATCGATCGCAATTCCTGAGGAGATGGCGCGAGCGCCAGAAGCTTCTAATCTTACCAAACCATTAATACCAATTAATTTACCCTCAGCATTTAAGATCGCACCTCCACTCATTCCCGCACGTACCAAGTTAGTGTAGTTAAGGGAATAACCTAGAGGTAAAGAGAGATTAGGCTGGCGTATTTCTCCGCTAGTGACTTTAAAAATTGGCTGTCTGAGACTGCCTCCCGAACGAGGCCAACCCGCGACATAAATAGTTTCTCCCACCGAAGGAATAGTATTGTCTATGGCGGCAACAGAGTAATTATTGCTGCTGGTAAAAGTTAGTAAAGCCAAATCAAGATTGGGAATTAGCGTGCGATCGCTAATCTGATGAGCGATCCCATCGGCAGTAATCGCTCGATAATTGCCAGTTTGGTTGACAACATGGGCATTAGTTAAAACTGAAAAAGTATTGTCCTCTCTGCTGACAATAACTCCGCTACCGCGATTGGAGTTACCGACAATTTGTACGGTAATCTGTCTGGCAATTTCTTGAGGAGTAGCGGCAACCACAGACTGCGCAGATATCTCGATCGAACTAACTGTGGTTATGACTAAGCCAAAAGTGGTTTTGAAAAATAAGTTATACACTAAAAGAAGACCGTCTTAACTTTTTGTAATAAATAAATAATGCCGAGAAAAGTAACTTTAGCTTTAATTTGGATTGGCTTTAGCTTTTATGCCTTTGTGTTTGCTCCTCCCCAACAGCCCGATACTTTTGCTCTCATTGCCGATTTGGCTACAGGCAACTGGGGAGAAATAAATCCCCTAATTATAGCTTTGTTTAATATTATGGGCGTATTGCCGGCAGTTTATGCCTGTATGCTGTTGTTTGACGGTCGAGGTCAAAAATTTCCTGCCGCACCTTTTGTCGCTTTATCTTTTGGTGTGGGAATTTTTGCTCTATTACCTTATTTCGTGCTGCGTCAGCCCAATCCCAAATGGAACGGCGAGCGCAGTTGGTTATTAAAAATTTTAGATTCGCGAGCTTGTGGAATTATTTTGACTTTGAGTGCGATCTTCCTACTAGTATTAGGATTTACTCAAGGTGACTGGTCTGATTTTGTCAGACAGTGGCAAACCAGCAGGTTTATTCACGTTATGAGTTTGGATTTTTGCCTGTTGTGTGTGTTTTTTCCTCTAGCTGTAAAAGACGATCTGGCGCGTCGGCGTATCGAAAGCAACAAAATTTTTTGGGCAATTAGTCTCACACCTTTGCTAGGAACTTTAGCCTATCTTTGTCTGCGCCCTTCTTTAAGCGGTAATGACAATTCAGCGATCGGTAGCCAAGCAATCGAACAGTCTTAACTCGGTGTTTTTGGCTACAGTTGTTCGGGTATTTTGTCTGTTAACAATAAAGTATGATGGGCTTTTGCCTTTTTAAGTATATAAATATACAAATTAATGTGTATGAAACCCAAAATAATTGTTTGTGGCTTGGGGCGTACTGGATATAAAATTTATAGTCTATTGCGGCAGCAAAGAGCAGAAGTAGTGGGTATAAGCGATCGCTCGATGGTAACGCGCCGCAATGAAACTATCGTGGTTGGCGATCCGCGAGCGGCTACTACTTTAATTCAGGCAGGAGTCAAGCAGGCGCAAACTTTAGTTTTGGCTAATAATGATGATGCTCTCAATCTTGCAGTTTTAACTCAAGCTAGAGTTATTAATCCCCGCATCCGCATTATCAATCGTTTGTTTAACCAAACTTTAGGCGAACGGCTCGATATGACTCTATCGGCTCACTTTACCATGAGCGTTGCGGCTCTGGCAGCACCAATTTTTACTTTTGCCGCTTTGGGCGATCGCGCCATCGGTCAGCTAAAGCTATTCAATCGTACCTGGCCCATACGAGAAGAAGTTATTGACAGCAACCATCCCTGGTTGGGTAGGCAGCTAGCCGAACTCTGGGACAATCCCCATCGCATGCTAATTTATTATTTGTCTGCTAAAAGCGAAATCGATCTAGTTTCGGCAATACATCAAAAAAAAGTTTTAGAAGTTGGCGATCGCTTGATTGTCGGAACCAAACCCAAAGTTCGTACCCGAAGCAATCCCTGGTGGCGCAAAGTTGCTAAAGCCGTTTCTAATTTACCGCGATATCAACACTATGCTCGTCCCGTCGCCTTAGTAAGTCTATCACTGCTAGCGGTTGTCTTTTTAGCGACAATTGTTTATATGAGCGTCAACTTTAATATTTCCATAGCTGATGCTCTTTATTTTTCGGTCGGGATGATTACGGGAGCGGGAGGCAAAGAAGAAGTCGCCGAATATGCTCCCGACACGATTAAAATTTTTACGGCAGTAATGATGATCGTCGGTGCGGGTGTCATTGGCATTTGCTACGCTTTGATCAACGATTTTGTTTTAGGCAGTCGCTTAAAACAAGCTTGGGATGTTGCTAGAGTTCCCACTCGCAATCACTATGTTATCTGTGGTCTGGGAGGAATTGGCATTCAAATTGCCCGTCAATTACACCAGCAAGGACATGAAGTAGTAGCGATCGAACAAGATCCCAACAATCGCTTTATGCACGGCGCTCGTTCTCTGGGTATTCCCGTAATTATTGAAGATGCTAGTCTGGCTGCTACTTTAAGAGCCGCTAATATTCAACGGGCTAAAGCTTTAATTGCAGTTACCAGTAATGATATGGCTAACTTAGAGATTTCGCTTACCGCCAAGGCAATCGCACCTTACTTGAGAACTATCGTTCGCAGTTACGACCCGCAATTTGCTCAATCAATGCAGGAAGTGTTTGAATTTGACTGTGTTTTATCTCCTATAGAGTTAGCTACTCATTCTTTTGCCGCTGCGGCTTTGGGGGGGAGAATTTTGGGCAACGGCATGACCCAAGATTTACTTTGGGTAGCTCTGGCAACAATGATTACTCCCAAACATCCTTTCTGCGGTCAGTCTGTAGGTAATGCTGCTATTCAAGCCGATTTTGTGCCTTTATATTTAGAAAGAAAAGGCAAAACTATTCACGGTTGGCAACTGCTCGAAACTTTTTTAAAATCTGAAGATGTTTTGTACTTAACTATTCCTGCTAACGGTTTGGAACAATTATGGCGAGTTCCGCCCTCAGAAGAAATAGCTTTAGACCGTGCCTTACTCTAACTACCGCTCGTATTGATATTGGCAACTACTCGATCGCGTCCTTGTGCTTTGGCTTGATATAAAGCGCGATCGGCTCCAGTAATTAAAACCTGATGTTCTGTATGAGCATTGGGAATCATACTAAATACTCCCATACTCAAAGTTACATAACCTGCCGCCGACGAACTATGGGCAATTTGCAACTGCTCGATATCTTGCCGAATCTGTTCGGCAACTTTAACCGCCCCACCGATATCGGTATTGGGCAGAACAATAGCAAATTCTTCTCCCCCATAGCGAAATACCAAATCGGCGGGACGCTGAACTCCTCTATCGATGCCTTGTGCCACCTGTTGGAGGCAGCGATCGCCAAGTACGTGTCCATAAGTATCATTGTAGGCTTTAAAGCGATCGATATCGCATAAAATTAGCGAAATGTATTGTTGTTCCCGAGCGCACCTCAACCATTCGCTAGCGATATATTCATCAAAACGTCGGCGATTATAAACTTTGGTAAGACTGTCATAATTTACCTGCGATTGCAGTCTGATATTAGCTGATTCTAAAGCAATTTCTATTTGCTTGCGCTCGCTAATGTCTCGAAACGTCATGGCAAATCCATCTCCTAATTTAACAGCCACGACATGAATCCAAGTTTTAAGAGCAACTGAATTATAGTAGTATTCTTTGTTTAAAACGGTACAATTTTCTACTACTCGCACAAATGAATCGAACAATTTATCAAATAAATTTCTTGGAGATTTTTCTGCAAATAAACTTTTGCCAATTACGCCTTCTTTGGTTTCTCCTACAGTCATCATGGCGACAGTATTGGCAAGCAACCATCTAAAATCAATAATTTGCCCTTTAATATCGCGAACGGCTTCAAATACTGCCACGCCATCTAGAGAACTATCTAATACCCCATACAATAAATTGCGAGAGCGTTTTAATTGTCGTTCGATAGCTTGATGAGAAACAAGCTGCTGGTGTATGGTTGCTTGCAGTTCTTGGTATTGGCTGAGTATTTTTAATTGATTTTGTACGCGAGCAATAACTTCTTCAATAAAAAAAGGTTTGCTAATATAGTCTGCCGCTCCTATTTTAAATGCTTGGACTTTATCAATTTCTGAATCCAAGCCACTCAAAAAAATAATTGGTATATGACAAGTGCGTTCTTGAGCTTTAAGAATTTCACAAACTTTATAGCCATCAATAGTTGGCAGCATGATATCTAGTACGATCAGATCGGGAAGGTCATTCTCAATAGCTTGTAGTGCCATTTGTCCATCATTAAGACAGGTAACGTTATAGCCCTGTTTGGTCAACAATGAATACAAAAGCTGTAGGCTTTCTGGAAGATCTTCTACGATTAAAATATTTTTTTGCGATCTAATGTTGCATATTTGGTTCATTATAT
Organism: Myxosarcina sp. GI1; assembly: GCF_000756305.1. Lineage (NCBI taxonomy): Bacteria > Bacillati > Cyanobacteriota > Cyanophyceae > Pleurocapsales > Pleurocapsaceae > Myxosarcina > Myxosarcina sp. GI1. The sequence goes on along the minus strand of NZ_JRFE01000014.1, from coordinate 587,930 downwards.
TGTTTGGCAATAAATAACTTTTAAATACAGTCAAACACCGTTAGTTTTGACAAATCAACTTTTTTAGGCGAGTGGATCGATTAAACCTACTCGAAAACTTTCGCTCGATAATTGAGCGATCGTAGCAAATTAGATAGTAACTAGTGTCTTAAGTTTTTTAATCGTTCTGCTGGCGCTAAGTCATGCTATAAAGGCTTACTTTCTTACATCACCTTTATATCACTAATATTTAGAAACAGTCTAAATAAATATACCGATCGCACTAACCTAAAATGAGGTTAGAGATAATTACCCACAGCCAACCAAAAATTTTAATTGGTATTTAACGCGAGCGTACAACGAACCAGGTATTCGTTTTAAATTATTAACAGCTTATTTAAATGTCAGGTTGTCGTCAAACCACTAATTTATTGCTTTTAAGCAAAGATTTAAAACCCATGCAATAAAAAATAAATATTTAGAAACAAAACCAAGTATCATCAAAAAACCACTAACAATAAAGAAATAAAAACAAGTATAGTTTGAATGTTAATCTCAAAAAACTCAAACCATACTTGCTAAAAAGAATCTGTTTAAATTAGAAGCATTGACGAGACGCTAATTTTTCTACCGCTGCCTGAGTTTCTTGAAGCATCTGTTTTCTACTGTCTGTTGCTTCTGTAAGGGTAGGGACTAAGTTGCGGGCTTGCAAAGTCATGTGCAACTGTAACTGTGCGACATATTCGCTAATATCTTCACGAAATAATTTTGGTTGGTTATCTGCGTGCTGAATATTCATTAATTCTGTCCCAAGAAAATTTTGTATAGTAAAGTACTTTCTAAAAGTATCACGAGCTATAGTTACAATCTACAAATTAACTAAAGTTTAAATATTTTGAAACATAAATCATAAAAAATCTCGGAAAATTCGCCAATATTACTCAGTAAATATTTTAATTAGCAAAAAATACAGGCTTCTACAACCAAGGTAGGCTTGATTCGCGTTAATAAACTGACGAATAATCGGTATTTTTGTCGTTAGCAACTAACAGTAAAGCAAAATACGATAATTTCAGCTGAGGAAATCGAGCGAGATTGGCATAAATTTTTTGGTCGGGAAAAGTAGCTTTCTCTACCACCCAACTATGTTCGAGTAAATTTTTGGCTTTTAAAAGCTGCCACACTTGTGGATATACAGAATTGACTTTTAATAAAACTACCACATTTGCCCAGGTAAGCACCGTTTCAAATTCGGCAACGCTATAAATGGCTGGTAAGATTGCCAAACGCTGGTGATTTACTGTCAGAGGAATATTTAACTCTGAAGCGATCGCCACAGGCGAACAAACCCCAGGTACTGTTTTTATCTGCGTTTCTGGAGCTAGCTGGCGCAAAGTTTGAGCCAAATAGGTAAAGGTGCTATAGAGGCTGACATCTCCCAAACAAGCAAAAGCAACATCGCCATGTTGCAGACATTGCCAAACTTGTCTGGCGGCAGTATGCCAAGCCTGTTGTAAAATAGCTTCTTCACAGACATAAGGGAAGTTGAGTTTTAAAGTCTTTTGCTCTGGCTTGAGCCAATCAGAAATAATAGTCTGCGCTACTCCTGGGCGAGCACCTTTACCTGCGGGAAAAGCTACTACCCGTGCTTGTTGTAAGAGTCGCAGTCCTTTAAGAGTAATTAGTTCTGGATCGCCCGTGCCTACGCTAATGCCATAAAGTGTATACAAGTCAATCTCAATTTAGCTATGTTCGATCTATGCTTTTACCATAGCGCGTTTGAAGCTGACAACCAGTTTCTGGTAACAAGCAATAAATATTTGAATATGGACATTTAACTCAAGCTAATCGAACTAATTAAAGGAGAGCGAACACAATGAACGCATCAGAAAGAGCTAAAAGTTTGGACATGACTGCCAAAATTGCTTCTGTGGTTAACTTGTTTAAAATACAGTTTCCCGATGCTAAAGCCGATCTCAAACCCTGGAAAAACGATCCCGAAACTTTAGAATTAGTCGATCCAGATTCGATTGATATTGGTTTTCATTTTCCAGGCTGGAGCAGACGTTTTCAAAGCAACAGTATTTTAGTTCAAATTCGCTTTCACAACGACGCATTAGAAGCAGGTGAAAAGCTAATCGGACTAGAAACTGCGGGATTTAGCCATCTGGGTAGAGCTTGGCGGTTTTCTACAGTCGATAATTGGCAGTTTGTGGGTAAATGTCAACCCTCTGAAGATGTCGAACAAAAACTCAGGTTGTTTTGTCGTCAGGTTTTTGAGTTGTTTGAAGCCGAAATACTTTAAATCTAAATCTCACTTGATTCTATCTTTACAGGCTTAAGGTTTACATCTACACTGCTTAGCGCTTGTTGAGCTTCGCTCGACGTGCTACCTCAACCTATAAATTTTTCCAACTCTAACTGACGTTAACTTATGCAGATTGAATTTCCTTTGCCCGTTCGGAAAGAAATATTTCTAAAGTTGAATATAAGCTTTCTCGATTTTGAAAGCTATCTAGCTTTTGAACCAGGTTTCCATTATGAAACAATAATAAAGTAGGTAAATTTTGAATGCGGTAGGTATTAGCTAACCTGAAATTGCGATCGGCATTAACTGAAACTAATTTTATCCCACATTGAAAGTCTGCCTGTAAATTTTCTAGCATAGGTTCGACTAAGCGACACAAACCGCACCAAGGAGCCCAAAAGTGAACTAAAACTAGCTGGCAATTTTCTAAAACCTCTTGTTGAAAATTATGTTCGTCAATCGCAGATGACATATTGAATCTAATAATAAATTTTAAAATTTCAAATATACTGTTTAATTTAAACCGTGTTGCCCTTAATTGAAAGCTACTAACAAAGAAAATCTGGCAAACTACCAATATACTCTAGAAGTTGCTTGCATTAGCCAGGGATGTCCCCACCATACGAGCAACACAAAAGCTAAAACTCCCAAATAGGCAGGTCGCAAAAACTCGTGCCACTTTAAAGTTTGACGACCATCAATAACTGCCAAAAAAGGAACCACAGAAGTACGCTGTTTGACTTTTAAAAAAGCCTCGCCATATTTATGTTCCCAACGGCGATCGCCATGCCAAACCGCAAATAAGTGATGGGCAATTAAGCCTAATGAAGTAAATAAGGTAAAGGTCGTACCCAACCAAAGAGTATGGGCGATACACCAAATTACCTGTCCTACCATTTGAGGATGGCGACTAATACGTATAATTCCCGTTTCGTACAGATGAATTTCTGGCTTTTGCACGGCGGCAATTTCCAGTAAATTAAAGGTAGCAGGATAGAGAAAAATAAACGAGACTGCCGATAGTATCCACACTAAAGGTATCATACCCGTAACTTCCCGAACCTGCCATAATTGAAAACCATCATAGCGATGATTGAAAAAATAAATAATTAAAACAGTGGCAAAGGGAATGCTGGCACTAGCAAAAATTACTCGATATAGCCTCGCCCCCATTTTAGCTTCAGCCCAAGGTCTTAAAGCTGCCAAACCACTATGCACCATAGCAAAACCGAGCAGCAGCCCTAAGATAATCCCGTGACTGGGAGTGAACCAACTCGGTACGGACATCTTAATACCTATATAAGTGTTATTTATCATAGTCGATAGTAGCAATAATTAACCAAAAATACGAGCCGTTCGTGGTAGGGTGCAAATTGAAATAAAAAAACTTTCTTAAGATACAACCTCATAACTACAAATTAAATTTAAAGTTCGATCTTATAAATATATGTCTGATATTCCCTTTACTTTGGATCAGCTTCGCATTCTCAAGGCAATTTCTTCAGAAGGAAGCTTCAAACGAGCGGCTGATAGTTTGTATGTCTCTCAACCTGCCGTTAGTCTTCAGGTACAAAATCTAGAAAAACAGCTAAATGTACCTTTATTCGATCGCGGCGGGCGCAGAGCGCAGTTGACCGAAGCAGGACATTTATTATTAAGCTACGGCGAGAAAATTATTTCACTGTGTCAGGAAACCTGTAGGGCGATTGAAGATCTCCAAAATTTACAAGGTGGTACCCTAATTGTCGGTGCCTCGCAAACTACAGGAACCTATTTAATTCCGCGCATGATTGGTTTGTTTCGCCAAAAATACCCCGATGTTTCCGTACAGTTACAGGTACACTCAACGCGCCGTACATCTTGGGCGGTAGCAAACGGACAGGTAGATCTGGCTATTATTGGTGGCGAAGTACCAGCAGAGTTACAAGAAGTACTCCAGATTATTCCCTATGCCGATGACGAATTAGCTTTGATTTTACCTGCCGTTCATACCCTGGCACGAGAAGAAACCATTCACAAAGACGATTTGTATAAGTTACAGTTTATTACTCTCGATTCTCAATCAACAATCCGTAAAGTGATTGATAAAGTTTTAACCTGCTATGAAATAGATCCCAAACGTCTTAAAGTCGAGATGGAACTTAACTCAATTGAAGCAATTAAAAATGCCGTACAGTCGGGGCTAGGTGCTGCTTTTGTCTCGACAACGGCGATCGAAAAAGAACTACAGATGGGAGTATTACACCGAGCTAAAATTAACGAAGTCAGTATTGAGCGGACGCTTTCTGTGATTATCAATCCCAATCGCTACCGTTCTAAAGCCGCAGAGGCATTTAGTAAAGAAATTCTACCTCAGTTTTCTACTTTTAGAGATTTTCAGGCTATAGATCTTTTATGTCATCATCAGCTCAACATTCATTAGCTGTCAAACTCGCTTGCAAAATTACCACAGCAAGCGAGTAGCATACGCTATAGATTCGTTCAACCTGCCGCTGCTGATTTTTGACGAGAAGCTCTAGCAGCTTCGCGATTGGCATTTCTGCGGCTTAGAGTATCTGCTTCTTCTAGAGGTGCAAATTCAATATGATTTAACAGAGTAGTTACAAAGGCAAACAGCAAGAAAGGTAGAGAGAGAACTAAAACGATGCCTACAGTAGCCAAAGCATAAATTTGTCGCGTACTACTCCAAAGAGCTAAGGTAGTAGCTAAGCTAATAAAAATAACAATTAACCAGACAATAATCTGACCGTAAATATCACCAAATTTAAGGGTACAGATCATCTTATATTTTTGGAGTTCGTTATCCATGATTTATCTCGTAAATAATAATGTTTCTTAGTTATCTTTCAATGTAGATAATAAATGCGCTCTCGCTCTTTATTCATAACAACATTTAAATATTTGTTCCAGTCCTGCAATATCTGTTTACAATTTACTTGGCGGTACAGTATAAATACTCAAAAATTATTTTTTTAAGCGAGGCAACTGCCAAAATTGTCTTTTTAGAATAAGTTTGCGTTCTTTATCGCTCGGAGAAAATTCCGCCCTCGTTCGATAAGGCTTCCTTAATCTTGGTAAATTTAGTTTGAACTCGCTCGAGCGTGAATCAAAGAAAAAATTAGTTTTTAGGAGTTTACTATAACACTATGGCTGAAGGTTCTATTATAGAAGACCGCGACTATACGTTAATTATTGACAAAAGCGGTAGTATGTCTACTAATGACCGTCCTGGAGGTAAAACACGCTGGCAGTCAGCGCGAGAATCAACTCTAGCTTTGGCAAAAAAATGCGAAGAAATCGATCCTGATGGTATTACCGTATACTTATTTTCTGGTCGTTTTCGCCGTTACGACAATGTTACTTCCGACAAGGTAGACCAAATTTACGAAGAAAACGATCCTATGGGTCGTACCGATCTATATAGCGTTTTATCTGATGCTCTCGATAACTATTTTCAACGCAAAGCTGCGGGGCAAGCTAAAGCCAATGGGGAGACTATTTTAGTTATTACCGACGGCGAACCCGACGACTATAAATCGGTAATGCGGTTGATTATCGATGCTTCTCGGCAAATAGACCGCGATGAAGAACTAGCCATTTCTCTAATTCAAGTTGGCAACGATCGCAAAGCCACCCAGTTTCTTAAGGCATTAGACGACCGTTTAGAAGCTGCTGGGGCTAAATTTGATATTGTCGATACGGTAACTATTGACGATATGCAAGGTTTGACTCTAGCGGAAGTATTGCTAAACGCAATTACCGATTAGAAGTAGCAAATAAACGAGCGACACCGCGGATGGTTGAGGGCGTGTCTTTGGAGAAAACCTCCAAAGATTATGCCGCCCGTCCTCCGCTAGGGAATGCGCGAGGTAGCAAGTAGCAAGACGCAAATTACTTTTAATTGCTATCTGCTATCTGCTACTTAAAAGAACATCTTTACTCTACCAAGCCAGATCTTCATAAATATTAACTGTAAGTTTTGGGCGATCGCCTGGTATGGAACTAATACAGGCGCGAACTGCTGTTCCATCTTCCAACTCTACTTCGCAAGCATGACAGCTTCCCATCAAACATCCCGTAGCAATAAATACTCCCGCTCGTTCGGCAACCTGTAGCAGTGGTTCGCCTGGTTCGGCAGCAACAACAACATCATCGGGCAAAAAGCGGACTCTCACACTCATACTATACTTTATCTATTTAGAATCTATGTCTATATTTATTTATAGCCAATTTCAATAAATAGAGTCTATTTTCAAGTAGCGAGTAGTTACCCAATAGTAATTCCTAAATTCTAAAACCTGCTTTTTTAATATCTGCGAGTTAAAGCAAATGTGCTTAAGTCAAGATGTTTTTCTACCATCTGCGCGATCTCGTTCAAAGCAGTTTCTCTTTGTTCGCGATAATTAGCAATTCCCGTTGCTAATGATGGCATACCCCTCTGTTTGCGTAGTTGATTTAACCAGGAACGTCGCCAAGCACCGTTATCAAATAAACCATGAATATAGCAGCCCCAGATTGATTGGCTTTTATCGGTCATGCCTAAATTATGGTCGTCAAAAATTGCTTGGTAGTCAGACTCAATATCTCTAAATTTGCGATTGATGCGACTTCGCCCTTGATGAATTTCATAGCCATCGACGGGTAGTCCTGCCTGTGGCAAGTTAGAAACGACCTGTCTCTGACGGGCAACTTTATTGTTTGCCAGGATAGTGCTTATTGGCATTAAACCTAGAGCTTCAAACTCTCCAGCTTCGCCTTCAATGCCTTCAGGGTCGATAATTTGCTGACCGAGAATTTGATAGCCGCCACAAATTCCTAAAACTGTGCCTCCAGCCGCCGCATATTCCTTAATTTGCTGTGCCATGCCGCTTTGTTCTAGAGCTAGCATATCGGAGATTGTAGTTTTGGTTCCAGGAATAATTACCGCATCGGGATGACCTAAAGTTTCGTGGATGCCAACATATTTTACTGAAACTGTCGATTCGGCGTTCAAAGGATCGAAATCGGTAAAGTTAGCAATTCTTGGTAAGCGGATAATACTAATATTTATGTTGTTAGGATTTGGTCGATAGTTTCTTTCTAGTAAATCTAAAGAATCTTCGGCAGGTAGGGCTGTCTCTTGCCAGGGAATTACTCCCAAAACTGGGATGCCAGTATGTTTTTCCAGCCATTCAATTCCTGGATCTAAAAGCTTTTTATCACCACGAAACTTATTAATAACTATACCTTTGACAAGCGATCGCTCTTCTGGTTCTAATAGTTCTAAAGTACCTACAACGTGAGCGAAAGCACCACCACGTTCGATATCGACAACTAAGATCGTTGCCGCTCGTAAATGTTTGGCAACCCGCATATTAGCTAAGTCGCGATGTTTGAGATTGATTTCTGCTGGACTACCAGCCCCTTCACAAATAACTAAATCGAATTCTAATGATAGGCGATAGAGAGATTCTTGAATGACTTCCCAACCCAAATCGAAATACTTTTCGTAATAGTCTGCGGCTTTGGTGGCTCCTACTGCTTTACCCTTGATAACTATTTGCGAGGTCATGTTACCCTGGGGTTTGAGCAAAATCGGATTCATATCTATTTGGGGTACTACTCCCGCTGCCCAGGCTTGTACTGCTTGAGCATAACCAATTTCACCTCCCGTAGCCGTTACATAGGCGTTGAGAGCCATATTTTGTCCTTTAAAAGGAGTAACCCTCCAGCCCTGTCTTGCCAAGATGCGGCACAAAGCAGCAGTCAAGAAGGATTTTCCTGCATGAGAGGTAGTCCCTACCACCATAATCGCTTTCATCAATCTAGCCCCTGCTTATAATATGTTTCACCGTATTTACGGTTGCTAGTTTACTTAAAGTGACCATTTTAACCAACGATTTAGCCAATTGAAAACTCTAGCGAACGAGTCGGGCTGAGGCAGTGAATTTGGTGTTGGTTCGTATTTGGTTATTATTTGTCTGCCTAGAGGAGTCAGACGAAAACTATCAGTCAAGCCCTGTCCATCTACCTCTCGCCTTAATAAACCAACTTTTATCAACCACAGTAATTGAGCTTCAGCCCTGGATTCAGATATAGTCTTTTGAGTATAACCTGCTTCAACTCCCTTGACACCTGCAATTTTGTTTAGAGGAACGCTTTGATTTCGCAGTGCCTGAAATAGTGCTAATTGAAACGGAGAACAAATCAAAGCTCTAGTAGCTCGATTGACAGTATGACGAGGATAGATTGGAGTTTGACCAGTGCTAGTCATTATAATATTTACGAAGTTACGCAGTAAAACAAAAAATCAGGATTTTAGGGAATAGCAGCGAGATTCCGCGGAATCGCACAAGGCAGAAGCGACGTTTGGCGCATCTGCGCCTGAATCCGCAAGAGAACGCTCGCTAAGACAAAAACAGAAAACAGGGAACATAAAATGTCAGTTTACAGACGTTTTTATATTCTGAGTGCGTGAGTCCTAATATTTAGGTTAAGGTAAAAGAGTCATTTCAATAAAAGTTGATGCAAGTCGAACCATCTACAGATTCTACTCTGATTATGACAGGGTTTCATGCCCTCTCCGTTCCCATACGTCTGGCGGTAGTCGATTTGTTGAAAGACCGCGAACTATGCGTTTGCGATCTTTGTCAGCATCTAGATCTCAGTCAGTCTAAGCTGTCATTTCATCTCAAAACCTTAAAAGAAGCAAAGCTAATTCACTCTCGACAAGAAGGACGCTGGATATACTATAGTCTTAATTTGCCTCAGTTTGTAATTATCGAGCAGTATTTAGCAGAGTTTCGCCGTCATGCCACTATCTTTCCCTTACGAAATTGCGCTCGCTAAAAAGTAGTTTTCTTAAATTATTCTTAACCGTCATATCAACTTTTTTTGAAATAATAAGAGTACGATTACCCAGATATAAATTGGGGATGGTTAAAAATGAATACAAAAATTCACAAAAAACTTACTAGCTTGGTTTTATACTTTGGAGTTTTTACTGCATTTATTCTCACAGGTGCCAAAATTAACTCCCAGGAAGATACATCAATAACAATTGATGGATCTAGTACCGTCTATCCGATTACTGCAGCTGTAGTTAAGGACTTTGAATCTACTCGCCCTGAAGCTAGTGATATCGAACTAAACGTTTCTGGGACTGGGGGCGGTTTTGCAAAGTTTTGTGCGGGAGAAACTGAAATTAATAATGCCTCTCGTCCCATTACTAAAGCAGAAATGGACACTTGCAAAGCAGCAGGAGTAGCTTATATCGAACTACCAATTGCTTTTGATGCACTGACGGTAGTAGTCAATCCCAACAATGACTGGCTAAACGAAATTTCTCTAAAAAAATTAAGCCAAATTTGGTCCCCAGAAGCCGAACAACAAATTACTCGCTGGAATCAAGTAGACAGCAGTTTACCAAACCGACCTTTAAATCTATACGGACCTGGTACAGATTCGGGTACTTTTGATTATTTTACCGAAGCGGTAGTTGGAGAATCTGGTTCTAGTCGTAGTGATTATCTAGCTAGTGAAGACGATGATGTTTTAGTGCAGGGAATAGAACAAGATCCTAATGCCTTGGGATATTTTGGTTATGCTTACTACGAAGCAAATCAAAACAATTTGAAAGCTTTGGCGATAGACAGCGGTAATGGTGCGGTATTACCCTCCAGTGAAACGGTAGAAGCAGGAAAATATCAGCCTCTTTCTCGTCCATTATTTATTTACATTAACTCTAGCGCAGCACAAGATAATCCCGCTCTCAAAGAGTTCGTTGAATTTTACCTGAATGAAGTTCCGCAAACCGCTACCGAAGTAGGTTACGTAGCTCTATCTGAAGATGGCTATCAGTTAGACAAACTTCACTTTACCAGAGGTAAAGTCGGTACGGTATTTGATGGGCAAGCGGCACTAAACTTAACTTTGGGCGAACTATTACGCAAACGAGCAAACTTCTAAACAAGCCAGTATATATCTATATGTCATCAACTACCAACTTATCCGAACAAAAAGTCAACCAGCAGTATGACAAAATGGCTAGTTGGTACGATCGCCGATGGCAGAAATATATTGACAAAACTTTGGCTATTTGTTTGCAACGATCGCAAGTTACTAATAACGAAAAAGTGTTGGATGTAGCTTGTGGGACTGGTGAATTGGCGAAATTAATCCTCGAACAAAATTCCAGTCAGCAAATTTCAGGAATCGATCTTTCTGCGAATATGCTACAGGTAGCCAGAGAAAAATGTCGGGAATATTCTAATGTAGAATTTCAGCAAGCAACGGCTAGTAAATTACCTTTTGATGACGAAAGTTTCGATTTAGTTATTTGCGCTAGCGCACTTCATTATTTTGAAAATCCACAACTAGCTCTCTTAGAAATAAAGCGAGTTTTAAAAACAAATGGTAGACTGATAATTTTAGATTGGTGTCGTGATTTTTGGACGATAAAAGCTCTAAATATATTTCTTAAGTTTTTTGATTCGGCACACGAAAAATGTTATACACAATTTCAATTACATCAGTTATTAGCTGTAGCAAACTTAACTGTAGTTAAAGCCGATAAATTTAAGCTGGATTTTTTGTGGGGAATGGCGATCGCAACTGCTATTAAAGAAAACTAAAGGTTTTAAAAATCCTAATTTGTGCTGGTAATTGAAACGCAAAAATGTGTCTTTTATACCTATTTACAAACTATCGTTAATAAAAGTAAATAATTATAGCAGCGAACACAAGAATTAAGATATTTTCAGTCGCTGAAAGCTTTATGAATCAAAAACTTTATTTTTGACTTTTGGCTTTTAACTTTTAATTTTTACCAGAGTAATTCACTATAAATTTTATTCTTTACAAGTTTCATGGCTAATCATAGTTCTAAAATCAATCCTCAATCTGTTAAAGCAGGAAGCAATCTAAGTTTTTTTGAAAAATACCTTACTGTTTGGGTAATAGTTTGTATTTTGATTGGAATTACTTTAGGAAGAGTCTTTCCAGAAATCGCTCAAGCTTTAGATAATATGAGCGTTTATAACGTTTCTATTCCGATCGCAGTCTGTCTTTTTTTCATGATGTATCCCATCATGGTAAAAATCGACTTTTCTCAAGCTGCAAAAGCTGCTAAAACACCCAAACCAGTAATTCTTACTCTAGTAATAAATTGGCTAATTAAACCATTTACTATGGTCGCATTTGCTCAGTTTTTTTTAGGCTGGTTATTTCTTCCTTTGTTATCAGAAACCGAACTGGTTCGCGGAGCAGAAATTACTTTAGCTAATTCCTATATTGCAGGAGCAATTTTATTGGGAATTGCCCCCTGTACGGCGATGGTTTTGATGTGGGGTTATCTCTCTTACAGCAATCAGGGACATACTTTAGTAATGGTGGCAATTAACTCCTTAGCGATGCTATTTCTGTACGCACCTTTAGGGAAGTGGTTGCTAGCGACTAATAATTTGGTCGTTCCCTGGCAGACAATCGTACTCTCAGTATTAATTTATGTTGGCTTACCGCTAATAGCAGGAATTTTTAGTCGCTACTGGATTTTGAAGCATAAAGGCAGACGCTGGTTTGAAACCAAATTTTTGCAGTATCTTTCACCTGTGGCGATCGCGGCTTTACTAATAACCTTAGTACTTTTGTTTGCTTTTAAAGGCGAACTAATTGTCAACAACCCCTTACATATTCTTTTAATTGCCGTACCGTTATTTCTCCAAACCAACTTTATTTTCTTTATTACTTATGTAGCCGCTTTAAAACTTAATTTCTATTACGAAGATGCCGCACCAGCGGCTTTAATTGGCGCGAGCAATCACTTTGAAGTTGCGATCGCTACGGCAGTAATTTTATTTGGCTTAAATTCTGGCGCGGCTTTGGCTACTGTCGTTGGCGTATTAATAGAAGTACCAGTAATGCTAATGTTAGTAGAATTTTGCAAGCGTACTGCTACTTGGTTCCCCCGACAACCAGAAAAAGCTACTCTCCTCGATCCTCGCTGTGTTAGTCCCTATCGTTAAATTGCAATTCAATCATTAATTATGAAAAAAGTTATGTTTGTCTGTAAGAGAAACTCCTGTCGATCGCAAATGGCAGAGGGTTTTGCTAGAGCTTTGGGTAAAGATAAGATTGAAGTTACCTCTTCGGGTTTGGAAGCTAGCAGAGTTCATCCTACCGCTATTGAGGTTATGTCAGAGATTGGTATCGATATTAGCAATCAAACTTCTGATGCTCTAAGTGATTTCAATGCCAAAGATTACGATGCCGTCATCTCGATGTGCGGTTGCGGCACTAATTTACCCTCAGAATGGGTAATGCAAGAAGTGTTTGACGACTGGGAATTAGAAGATCCAGACGGACAGCCAATTGAAACCTTTTACCGTGTTAGAGACGAAATTAAAGATAGAGTAGCCAAGTTAATTAAGCAACTTAGCTGAGTAATTTGCTATTGGTGACGCTTATGTTATTACCCGTGTGTTAATCAAGTCAGCTCGGGAGGAAAAATACATTTAATTTATGGCAATACCTAAAAAAGGGACGCGAAAGATTATTGTTGATGGAATTCCGTATAGATGGTATGTCAGAAGGAAACCTACTCACACTCAAGGCGACTATGCCACTTGCATAACTGCTGGAGTCGAAAGAGTAGAAACTAAAGGCTCAGTTCTTTCAATTACTTTTTTGTGGAACTGCTATAACTATTATTCCGGTGCAGAATTTTCAATTACACCAAAAGATATCGAGCATTGCATTAGAGATGCTATTGCTCTGGGTTGGCAACCTGAAGTTAACGGTTCTACGTTTTATTATAAAAGTTGTGAAAAAATGTCTTCACAATGACTATAACTAATATTTGACTTCAAACCCATTGAAAATGAGTTAAAAAACTTTTATTCCTTGGAAAAAGTATTTCTAATAATCTTAGTAGTGTATATCAAAGCTGCAACCGCCGCAATCGCGCCGATAATCGAAAATATAATCTGTCGGGGGTCGTTATTTCCAGATAGTAAGTTAGCTCCCACAGAAGCAAGATAAACATATAGCGCGATAACTGGAACCGTACCCAGCCAAGAAACGAGTAAATACTGCCAAAAATTAATCTCAGTCAGGCTAAAACCATAGTTGAGTAGATTAGAAGGCAAAACTGGAGCGAGGCGAGCTAAAAACACAATTTTCCAGCCTTTTTCGGCAACGGTACGGTCGAATTTTTTCCATTCAGGGCGATCGGAAATCCACTGGTTAACCTTTTTACGAGCTATAGTTCTGCCCAAAACATAACAAATGGCGATGCTCAAGGTATCGGCAACCGAAACCACCAAAGAACCAGGAATGAACCCGAACAAACTACCAGCACCAATAAATAAAAAAATAGTCGGTAAACCAATCGAAGTTGACAATAAATACAGAATTATAAAAGCGGGATATGCACCGTAACCGAGAGAACTAAGCCAGTCTTGGCTTTGTGTCAGCCATTCACCAACTGAAAACATAAAATAAATGATGGTGTTGTAGTGAAAAAAATTAGTTTGCAATTTATATTATTATGACTCTCAAACGCCGCAATCTTCTGCTATTTTTAGGAGCTGCTGTTGGCTCATTGCCATTGAAGGCGATCGCTAAGCCACAAGTTCGCAAATTTTCTAGAGAGCAAGCCAGAACTAAAGCTCTCAACTTGAGCGATCGCTTGGGTTTTCAACCAGTAAAACCGCCACTACCTTTGAAATTAGAAACACTCGCTACAGAGGAACAGATAGCGGCTTATAGTAGTTATGAAGTAAAAGACGATTTAGTCTTACCAGATGGGTTTACTTACGACGTAATTGCTGCCTGGGGCGATCGGGTAGGAGATTCGAGATTTGGTTATAACAATGACTATTTGGCACTAGTTGAAACCACACCTAACGAAGGTTTGCTAACGGTTAATTTTGAGTATCTTAGCAGTAAAACCTGGATGCAAACTTATCCGCTAGTTATTGGTAAAACTTTACCCTTTGCTGAGGTTGCCGCCAAAGCGACAGATAGCCAAATCGATGCTTTTACCTTGAGCGATGACGATCCTCTTAAAGCTCAGATTGTAGAAATTGCACGCGAGGGTTTAACCGATTTAGGAATTGGCGTAATTTCCGTACGCCGTAATGAAAACGGTCAATGGGAACGAACTTATCGCTCTGGCGATCGCCGCATTACAGGAATTTCTGGTTTGGACGATGAAAGTCGCCTACTAAAATCTACTGGCGCGGCAACGGCTATCTTTAACAAAGAAAATAAGCTCGGTTACAAAGATAATTTGGGCGATCGCATCATTGGTACTTTTCAAAACTGCGCGGGAGGAATGACCCCCTGGGGTACAGTGTTAAGTGCGGAAGAAAATTTTCAAGATCAAGTAATAGAAGCGGTAATGGCAGATGGTTCGGCAATGAGTCCCAGCCAGATGCCGTTTGTAATTGACGAAGAAACAGTTGCTGGTAACGGTAACGTATTTGGTTTGGCGGGGAATAAATACGGCTGGATGGTAGAAGTCGATCCCGCCAACCCCAACGACTATGGCACCAAACATACTTGGTTGGGCAGGTTTCGCCACGAAGCTTTTGGCATTCGCGCTGTAGCAGGTAAAAAGTTAGCCGTTTATTCTGGTTGCGATCGCCGAGGCGGTCATCTCTATAAGTTTATCAGTCGCAATTTCGTTAACGATCCTCAAGATAAAGCTAACTCTAGTTTATTTGAAGCAGGAATGCTGTATGGAGCTAAACTAAATCCCGATGGTAGCGGCGAATGGATTCCTTTGAGTCCCGAAACCGCAGTCAATCCCATACTACCTTCTCAAGTAGTCGGCGGCGTAGTGCAACTTCCCAACAACAACCGCAACTCTGGAGGAGCGATGACGGCAAGCAGCAACAGTCAAGTTCCTCCATTTCAAGAGCGATTTGCTAAATTAGGAGATCTCTATCGAGGAAGTAGCGAGTTAGAACAGCAGGGAGCGATTTTAATCGACGCTCATTTGGCGGCAAGTGCGGCAGGCGTTACCTGTACTGCTCGTCCTGAAGATACCGAAATTACTAAGGACGGTACTTTGTTTATTACTTTTACCTCTGGTGCTGCCGACGAGGATGGCGGACCTGACAAGCAGGTGTTTACAGGACCTAACGGCGAATCCGACTATGAATATGGCTGGATTATGAAATTAGAAGAAGACAACAGCAATCCCGAATCCTTAAGCTTCCGTTGGAGTATGTTGGCTATGGGCGGCGAACCCGCGCTTGGCGGTGCTGGTTTTGCTAATCCCGATAATTTGGCTGTAGATAACCAGGGCAATTTGTGGATGGTAACGGATATGTCTACTGACAAGCAAAATAGTGCCGTTTCCAGCAGAATGGAAAATGACAAGGCTTTATCTAGTAGCGAGCTAACGGGTGTTTTTGGCAACAATTCCCTCTGGTACGTTCCTTTGAGTGGAGATTTGGCAGGAGAAGTTTATCCTTTTGCGATGGGTCCAATGGAGTGTGAATGTACGGGTTTGATGTTTAGCAATGATAGTAAAAGCCTGTTTTTGTCAATTCAGCATCCAGGAGAAGCAAATGGCATTCGTCGAGATATGGCTTCAGAATTAAAAGACTTTGAATTGTTAACGAGCGACGGTAAATCATTTATTCAAAAACGCCAAGTTCCTGTAGGTTCTAATTGGTTCAGTGGTAAAGCAAACCAACCTCCTATTCCTGCGGTGGTAGCAATTAGACGTTTAGATAATGAAGCGATCGCTACATAGAACAACGTCAGACGCGATAAAGACTAATAATTACAATCGTGTTCTATTTACTGCCACTCGACTTAGAGCGTTTTAGCATCTCGCGGATCGAACTCGAACAGAACACCTTGAAATGTCTCTATTTCTTCTAATACAAATAAATACGTGTTGAAATGCTCCATTTCCGAGTCATTGGCATAACTTGAGATATCGATTCGCTGAGTTGAAGATTTTAAAGATTCAATATTTGGCAAGTCTGGATAAAACTTAGCCATTTCTTTAGCTTCGATATTAACCCAATCACCCTTATCTAAAACTACATTAAGAGTCCATTCATTTTGGCTAATAACTATTCTGTCTGTTGTCGATTCGCTCTCGTACTCTGGTAGGCGTTTTGATAATAGTTCGGCAAGTTTGGCAATAGTGAAGTTGTTCTCTATAGCTAGTGGAATTAGCGCACAATAGGAAGATGTAATCATAAATAGAAAACATTTCTGTCACAAAGTCATTATATTTCACCATTGAAAGCCAGATCGCTAAACTCGTTAGTTTTTGGATTATAAATTGCACCCCAAAACCTTTTTCCTCCATCACAAATCATTACGGGTGTTGTCTTTATGGTTTAGTAAAATAAAAAAATTTAAACTCATATAAAAAAGGTATAATTGTAAATTGTGTCGAATCACTGAAAGATTATGCCCAAGCTCAAAACTAAGAAATCTGCTGCCAAACGCTTTCGTCTAAGCGGTAGCGGCAAAAAAATTATGCGCCGTAAAGCATTTAAAAATCATTTACTACAGCACAAAAGTAAAGAACGTACTCGTCGCCGCCTTTCCAACATCTCAGTAGTTCACGAATCTGACGAGAAAAACGTGCGCTTGATGATGCCTTATATGTAGAGGCTAAAATTCTTTCGAGATAAATTTAAATACTATAAAAACAAACTTCAGTAAATAGTAATTATGACTAGAGTTAAAAGAGGGAACGTCGCCCGCAAACGTCGTAAAAAAGTTCTCAAGTTAGCCAAAGGATTTCGCGGTTCTCACTCCAAACTGTTCCGCACTGCCAACCAACAGGTAATGAAAGCGTTGCGGAACGCTTATCGCGATCGCCGCAAACGCAAACGGGATTTTCGTCGTCTATGGATTACACGCATTAATGCTGCTTCTCGCCAGCACGGCATGAGCTACAGCAAATTTACTGGCAAGCTCAAAAAAGCTAATGTCGAACTCAATCGCAAAATGTTGGCACAAATTGCGATGATCGATCCTCAAGCTTTTGCCAAAGTTGTAGAAGTAGCTGATGGAACTGATTAAATTAAATAGCGATCGCTATTTGAGCCAATAAAACATTTTTTTACTTTTATAGGGGCAACTAAGATAGTTGCCCCTATTGTTTTTGCGATCTTATCTTGCGCGATGAGGAAAATTTTTTACATCTCCGTCACTTCTATTACCGTGCAGTGCTGTTTTTGAAGTTTACAAATCAACTAAATTTATAAAGCTGTTCGCAACTACTAACTCCAAATTTTGAACTCCTAACTCATATACAGTTGGGCTAAATTGGAAGCAAAAGATTTTTAATTGCATTAAAGTTTAATTGTGAAAACTTTTTAAGACTGGAATTGAGAAAAATATTACCAATTCCCTAGTAAATATTTTTGGTTTTACCAAGCCATCATGACTACTATCTGTAAATTGAAGAAAAATTATGCGAGATTTAGCCCAAATACAGCAGCAAGAATATGACCTAATTATTATTGGTGGTGGTATTAATGGAGCGGGAGTTGCCAGAGATGCTGCCCTTAGAGGTCTTAAAACTATTTTGATTGAAAAAGAAGATTTTGCTAGCGGGTCTTCTAGCTGGTCTACGAGATTAATTCATGGCGGTTTGCGTTATTTAGAGTATTTTGAATTTC
Organism: Myxosarcina sp. GI1; assembly: GCF_000756305.1. Classification (NCBI taxonomy): domain Bacteria; kingdom Bacillati; phylum Cyanobacteriota; class Cyanophyceae; order Pleurocapsales; family Pleurocapsaceae; genus Myxosarcina; species Myxosarcina sp. GI1. Next base: position 570,002 of record NZ_JRFE01000014.1, on the reverse strand, counting down.
CTTTGGTAAGAGAAGCTCTTAAAGAAAGAGAAGTTCTCTTTCGCGTTGCGCCCCATTTAGTCAAACCCCTACTTTTAACTATTCCTATTTATGGCGATCGCTCTCGTCCCTATTGGAAAATTTGGGCGGGAATGATTCTGTACGATATTTTTAGCTTTGACAAGACTCTACCCCTACATCGGATGTTGCCTAAAAAACAATTTCAGCAGCTATTTCGCTATGTAGACAGAGAGCATCTAACGGGAGGTTCGCAATACTATGATGGACAGGCAACCCTCGCCGAACGTTTGTGTTTGGAAAATATTATCTCAGCAGAAAATGCAGGGGCAACGGTTCTTAATTATGCAGAAGTAAACGAAATATCCTTGCAAAACAACTTCGTTAGCAGTATCGACTGTAAAGATAGACTATCAGATGAAATTTTTACTATCTCCTGTAGCCAAAATGCAGTTGTAGTTAATACTGCTGGTCCCTGGGTAGATAAAGTTTGTAAATTGGGTAATAAAGCTGGTAAAGATGTTCCCATCGGCAATGCTCGTAAAATTGGTGGAACTAAAGGCAGTCACATTGTAGTGTCGAAATTCCCTGGCGCACCAGAAACCAGTAGCCTATACGTAGAAGCCAAGTCCGATGGTCGTCCGTTCTTTATCGTTCCGTGGTTGGGAATGTATCTTATTGGTACGACAGATCTGCCGTTTAAAGGCGACCTCGATCGCGTTAAAGCCGATAATGATGAAATCGATTATTTACTGACCGAAACTAATAACATCATTCCTGCCGCTAATTTAACCAGAGAAGATATTAGATTTACCTATTCTGGAGTTCGCCCCTTACCTAATGCTGAAGGCAAAAAACCAGGCAGCATTACCCGCAAGCATATTATCTTCGACCATAAAAAGGAGGGGGTAAATAATATGTTTTCGCTTATTGGCGGCAAACTAACTACTTATCGCAACGTGGGAGAAGAAATGACCGATGCGGTATTGAAAAAAATGAAGCGGTCGGGCAAGCATAGTACAACTGCCTCAGAGCCACTTCCAGGTTGTATTGTGGCTGATGACGAGCGCATAGAGCAGGCGATAGTAGATTATAGTTCTCTTCTCTCTCCTAGAACTATAAATTATTTATTTAATGCTTATGGAGCAACAGCTTTGGAAGTATTGAATCTAACTAGCGAACAGCCCGAATTAGCAGCGCAAATTGGCGACGCGCTACCCGACATTAAAGCTCAAATTGTCTATGCAGTAGAACACGAATACGCCCACAAATTAACTGATATTATGCGTCGTCGCACTATGTTGGCAATGAATGGTAATTACGGCTTAGATCTATTGCCCGTAGTGACCGAAACGTTGCAAAAATATTGTGGCTGGAGTCAAGAGCAATGCGATCGCGCAAAGTGCGAATATAAAACTTATATGGAAGAAAACTGCATTCCCGATTTTCAACTAAATCGTTTAGAACATCAGTTTGCTTAATTGTGTTAGTAGCGGTCGCTTCGGTTAAAATTTCGGCGCGATAAGCTCGAAGGACATCCGCTTCGCGATCGCTTTTTTTTAAGTCTTTTATATTTTGCTCGAATTGTAAATAACAGTATAATGATATATTTGGACGTATTTTGTAATTATTAACATTAAGGAGATTTCTAATATATGTCTCGTTATAGAGGACCGCGTTTGCGCGTCGTACGCCGTTTGGGTGAACTACCAGGTTTAAGTCGTAAAAGCCCCCGCAAATCTTATCCCCCAGGTCAACACGGACAAGGACGTAGAAAGCGATCGGAATATGCTATTCGTCTAGAAGAAAAGCAAAAGCTGCGGTTTAACTACGGAGTTACCGAAAAACAACTGGTTCGTTACGTCCGTAAGGCTCGTAGAACTGGTGGTTCGACAGGACAAGCTTTACTAGAATTTTTAGAAATGCGCTTGGATAATACTATCTTTCGCATGGGTATGGCAGGTACTATTCCAGGAGCGCGTCAGTTAGTCAATCACGGACATATTACCGTCAATGACCGAGTAGTTGATGTTGCTAGCTATCAGTGTCGTCCTGGTGATGTTATCAAAGTTAGAGACCGCGAAACCTCTCGCCGTGTAGTTGAAACCAATATGGAATATCCAGGGTTGGCAAATGTTCCCAGCCATTTGGAATTTGATAAAAATACCTATACTGGCAAAGTTAACGGCATTGTCGAACGAGAATGGGTTGCCCTACAAATCAACGAACTACTCGTAATTGAGTATTACTCTCGTTTGGCTTAAGATTTATTGGGCTATGTGTAGCTTAAATATGGTAAGGGCGAGCGATCGTTCGCCCCAATTGCTCGAAATCTTAAAAGCGGTTTAAAATACTCAAATCGCCTCGATCGCCGTGGCAATTGCCCGTTCTACTGCTAAATTTTTATCTTCTAAAACAATATCTTCTCCTGTAGTTCGTTGAGCTACTACACCACAGACGCAAGCTGCTGCAAAACCGTAGACTCCAGCCATTTTAAATAGCGTACCTGCTTCCATTTCGTAATTAAGAATATTGAGATGGCGATATTCTGTGGTAATTCCCTGAAGCCAAAATTGTAAACTAACGTTAGCTGAAGAACGAACTCGTTCTTGTCCTTCATAAAAAGTATCTACCGAAGCGGTAATACCGAGATGATAGGGAATCTTTAGCTTATCTGCTGCTGAGACTAAAGCCACCGTTAAAAAAGGATCGGCAACCGCAGGATATTCGCGTGGTGCAATATCGTCAGCAGCACCCTGCCTACACAAAGCACCTTGAGAGATAACGATATTTCCTACTTTTACCTGGGGTTGAATCGAGCCACAAGTACCAATACGAATAAACTTCTCGATTCCTACCTGCGCCAATTCATTAACCACAATACTTAACGATGGTGCGCCCATACCGCTAGTGGCGACTAAAACCGGTCTATCATCAGCTAGATAACCTACATAACTATTTAAACCTCGGTATTCTGAAAGCAATCGGGCATTCTGACAATAATTGCGAGCAATGTATTGCGATCGCTCTGGTTCTCCCGACAACAAAGCGATTTGCGGCGGATTATTGCCCAGATCTTCGGTGTCAAAACCAATATGATATTTCATTTGAGTTGGCGATAAATTATTAAATAATAAAAATTTGCGAATTTTTTTGCCCTCGATTTAGTAGAAGACTATAAACTTTAAAAAAATGCTAACGATAGAGCTTTTTTCTTAATTCTGCTTTTTAAGCTAATGCCAAAAATAGTTGAATCCGATAGCGCAATCGCCCCAGAACAATTTACTACTATTATCTCTAGCTGCAAAAACAGTAGTATAGGTAAGCTGTTACCCACCGCTCTTTACGTTCACATACGCGCTCTCGATGCTTTAGATCCTCTGTTACAAGCTTACGAACGTCAAGCCAGAAAACTAGTAGACAATTTTGATCGAGCAACTATACTAAAATTTAGTCTCGATCGCCCTAAAATATCTTATTTAGACTATCCTGATTTCGATCGCGATCCCCATCCCCGACTGTACCAGAGTATCGTAGTCGACTTAACTACCCAGCAAGTAGCACAACGGCAATATCAAAATTCAGCCAATCCACCAATTTTGCACCGCAAAGAAACTTTTGTTACGCCAGATTATCCTCAATATCGTAAATTCGCCACACTGACTCAAGCAGAAATCAATCTGGGATTGTTAGATAATCCTCGTTTTATCGGTACGCAGCAAGAATGGCAAAAGTTACTGGCAAAACAAGGAATAGACTTTGTCGGACATCGGCTGATTTGTCCCCTTAATGCCACTGCCCAAACGAGACAAACGGTTGCTATTGACAGACACAAAGCGGCATTACGACGCAACGAGTTATCGCGTCCCGTTAGAATTGCCTTGGAAGCAGAGTTATTTTCTGAAACAACAACTTTTTTTGATTATGGTTGTGGCTTTGGAGAAGATGTTCGGCAAATTGAGGCTTTAGGGTATGTTAGTTCTGGATGGGACCCTTACTATTGTCTCAACACACCTTTGTCTTCAGCCGATATTATCAACTTGGGTTACATTATCAACGTCATTGAAGACATAGCAGAAAGACGAACGGCTTTAATTGAAGCCTGGAAGTTGACTAAAAAAGTTCTTATTGTTTCCGCTCAAATCTTAGTAGACGATCGCCGCAGGGGCTTGGTAGCCTACAGCGATGGTATTATTACCAACCGCAACACCTTTCAGAAATATTACGAACAAGAAGAACTCAAACTATATATCGATGGGGTGCTAGAAGTCGATTCAATTCCCGTTGGTTTGGGAGTTTATTTAGTATTTCGCGATGCAGCACAAGCTGAATCTTTTCGCGCCTCACGTTTTAACTCTCGCGTCAGTACTCCTAGAGTGCGACTCGATGTCAGAAAATTTGAGGACTATCGAGAATTGCTGACTCCCTTAATGGAATTTTATACCCGTAGAGGTAGATTACCTGTTAAGGGAGAACTTACCAACGAAGCTGAAATTAAAGCCGAATTTGGTAACTATCGTCGCGCTTTCAAGCTGGTACTGCAAGCAACTAACGAAAACGAATGGGAAGCAATTGCCGAACAACGCCGTCAAGATCTGTTAGTTTATTTGGCTTTATCCAAGTTTGGCGATCGCCCCAGTGTGAGAAAATTATCACCCGAACTTAAAGCCGATGTCAAAGCTTTATTTGGCAGCTACAAACAAGCTTGTACTATTGCCGATTTATTACTATTGCACGTAGGCGATTTACCTAAAATCGCTTACCTGTGCCAAACCAGTTCGATCGGCAAACAGCTAAAAAATGCTCTGGTAATCCACGTAAGTGCTTTAGAAAAGCTACCTCCCCTATTGCGTCTGTATGAAGGATGCGCCAGCCGTAATTTTTATCGTCTCGAATCTGCCAACATTATCAAACTTTATTATCACAAACCGAAAATAACCTATTTAGCTTATCCCGACTTCGATACTGTCGCTCATCCCCAACTACAGGCAACTTTAGAAGTAGACCTACAAAATTTGTCTGTGGTTTATCACGATGTTGCAGACGAACCCAATCCTTTAATCTTACATCGCAAAGAGGCTTTAGTCGCTCCCGACTATCCTGATTATAGTCTATTTGCCCAACTTAGCGATCGCGAACGTCAACTCGGTTTGTCAGACAATCCTGACGCTATTCGTCGTTATTATGGATGGTTACGCTGCTTGCGCGAGCGCAATCTGACAATAAAAGGACATGAAATCTTCGAGCGATAATCAATAATTGATAATTACGAAGTTAGTCGCCACAACTGCAATCTTGATGTTTGCAGCTTTCATCGTTTACATGACCATTGGCACAGGCTTCACAGCAATAGTAGCGATCGCCTTTCTTAATAGCTTCTTCTAAAGAAACATCGCATTGACAGCGATCGCAAGCACATTGCACCATATTAGCAGTAGCCATAGTTTTTTCCTCTAATTAACAATGTATTTAAATTGTAGAGGAACCTGCGTTCGACATTTACCAATGAGCAATGAGCAATGAGTAGATATCAGTAGTCGGTAAAAATTGTTCATTGTTTACTGTTCATTGTTAATTGTTCACTGTCTCCTGTTCGTTTTAAAATTCAAAACTTTCGCGATCGCCACCTTGATGTATAGTTTTAACCCATTTAAGCTTTTTGGGACGTACTGACATTCTGGCGGTAATACTCAACATAACTATTTGCCAGTGAGCCATATAAACAATACCTCGCAGTGACTGCCAGGTAATATCTAACATAGTTAAAAAACCAAGTCGTTCGCTGTGGCTACGAATGCGAACTAACCCTTTGAAAATACCAATAAAGCCTAAAGAAAACAGCAAACTGGTCATCGCACCAAACAAAGGTAAACGATGTCGGGCGATCGCCATGACCAAATCGGGAATGTTAGCCGCAGGTAAAATGTACTGTAACCATAACCAGCAAAGAAGATCGAAGCGTTTGCCCAAGCCCATAGGTTGACTGATAATATAACGCCAATAATCGAGATATCGCTGATACCCGCCTTCAGCCCAACGATTGCGCTGGTGCCAAAGGGAAGTTGCTTTAGTAACTCCTTCTTCTTCTACGGCAGGAAGCATCAGAAAATCGATTTTCCAGCCATCCAAATGTAGACGAATAGTCAGATCGAGATCGTCAGTAATCGTTTCTTCATTCCAACCACCACAGCGTTTGAGAGCCGATAGTCTGACAAATTGTCCGTTACCACGCAGTTCGCCAATACCGCCTACTGCAATACGCTGCTGCTGCATAAAGCTATCTACTGCCATTTCCGCAGCTTGTCCTTTAGTCCAAAAATTTTCTGAGGCGTTAGCAATATCTTTTCGTACCTGTACCGCGCCTGTAGATTCGTTATCGAACATTGGCACTACCCAGCGCAGTAAATCTTTAGTTACTTTAGCATCAGCATCGAATACGCCAATAATTTCTCCCTGCATATAGGGTAAGACTTGATTCAAAGCTCCCGATTTGCCACCAGTAGCGGGATCGCGGCGATGAACTACTTTTAGCTGGGGATACTTTGTAGCTAATCTATCTAAAATAGACGGAGTATTATCGGTACTGCGATCGTCAATTGCCCAAACTTCATATTTTTCGGCAGGATAATCCAGGTTACAAAGCATTTCGATAGAATTGCCAATTACCAATTCTTCGTTTTTAGCAGCAACTAGCAAAGAAATCTTAGGAGCGGTAGCTATTTCGTCATCACTCAACAACTGAGGCATTACTTCTGGTTTGGCAAATAAGTATCTAAGAAACTGCATGCCAACCAATCCCGTAACACCAACTACTAACCAGTATCCCCAGCTAAATAAATGAATAAAAATCGTAATTACCCACACTGACATTAACACGAAAGCCGCTTTGCGTCTGCGTCCTGACAATCCTTCAAAAAACTCACTTCTAAATTCTTCTTCTTCTTCTTCAGGATCTGACCATTCGTAAAGCAAAGAGTTAATCGGATCGAAATCTGATTCGGTTTCTTGGTTTCGCCAGTAATTCTCTGCCATAATTGTTAATGCGTTTGTGGTTCGGTGTATTGGGTTTGCTCGCGGCAGCTAATGGTCTGTCTCTGAAAGAGTCCCAGGCTGCATTTTCTCGATTTTATGCTCCGCGCCGAAATCTCTTGCAGCGGAACTTTGGCTCGGTCAATAATTAATGGTCTATATTGTATCGAAAAATGTAAACTTTCTTGACTAAAATTTAACAAAAGCTTTAAACTTTAGATTCCAAGCTCTAACCCCAACAGATTTGTGTTTCTTCTGCTATCCTAAATCGGACAATTTCTCTGTAATTATTAGAGCCTATGAACAGTAGTTTGAATTTACTAAAACATAGCTTCAAAATGAAGTCTTATCGCTTACCACTAAGCGGTTTACAGCAATAATATTAAAACTCTTTTAATAATCAAACGAGATCGATAATTTTAAAACTAAAAACTTGTTTTATGTTTAACTTCGTAGCTGAGTTGACAGTAGCTTTAGGCTCGGTTTTATGGGTAGAAATAGTACGAGATATATATCATGCTTGTTCTCATATCTGGCAACCGCTATACCGCCTTCATGTTTGGCATCATCGAGTTTTTCGCCCAGACTTGTCTGTAGTCAACGATGCCATTTATCGTCAAGCACACTGGTATAACGATGTTCCCGAATCATTGGTAATGCTGACCTTTAGTTTGCTGCCCTGGCTGATGGTTCGTACTTATCATATATCTTCACAATGGGCTGCCTGGGCGGGTTTTTTATATACATTAAGCTTTTTGCTAGGAGCGATCGCCAGGGGACTGGGCATTCCCCACGTAGGCGAACTTACCGATATTACCCATCGCCAGGGAAAGTTAACCACTCTACCGTCTCGCTGGTTTATCAATCGTTCCTATCACTGGCGGCATCATTTTGATAACCAAAATGCCTACTTTAGCGGTACTTTAAGTTTGGTAGACAAAGTGATGGGGACGGCTCTATCGCTTAAAAATAAGCGCGTTGCCGTTACGGGGGCTTCTGGTACTTTGGGTAGGGCTTTGCTGGCACAACTCTATCGGCAAGAAGCAAAAGTTGTAGCTCTAACTTCTTCTCAAACTCAAATTAATCTAGAAATTGCTGGTAAAGAAATTCCTATCGAAACTATTGTTTGGCAGAGCGATCGCGAAGCCGAATTAGCAGCTACCTTAGAAAAAATTGATATCTTAATTATCAATCACGGGCTTAACGTACACGCAGACAGAACCGCAGAGGCGATCGCCAAGTCTTATCAGATTAATACTTTTTCGGGTTTGCGTCTGATGGAACAATTTTTTAAAACTGTAAAGAGCGATCGCGACATGGTTAGAAAAGAAGTTTGGATTAATACTTCCGAAGCCGAAGTAAACCCTGCTTTCAGTCCCTTATACGAACTGAGTAAAAGAGCCATGGGTAGTTTGGTTACCATGCGCCGTTTAGATGCCCCCTGTGTAGTTCGCAAACTGGTTTTAGGACCGTTTAAAAGCAACCTCAATCCTATTGGGATTATGTCTGCCGACTGGGTAGCCAAACAAATTATTGCTCTGGCTAAAAGAGATATTCGCAATATTATCGTGACTATCAACCCAATTACATTTATCTTTTTCCCAATTAAAGAATTCAGTAATTCGCTTTACTATAGATTTTTTACCCGCTCTAGTTAAGGCGATGCAGCAACAAATAGTTAGTACCGCTTCGCTTAAGTAGCTCTTCGGGTTCGACAGTTTGTTCGAGTTGGGGAACCCACCAAACGCAACTGTCTCACAAGCAGCAATTAAGATACAGCAAGGATTTTAACGGTGTCTTTAATTACGCCTCAGTCTACTAGTAGATACAATAGCTAATAGCTATCGCGAAGCGGTAAAACCAACAAGCTTAAAAAATTTGGGCAGCAACGATGTACGATTCAAAAACTAGCTACAAACGTTTTCCTAGAGTTCCAAATGACAGAAGAATTGGAGCTTTTGCAATTGATTTTTTGACTGTTTGGTTTATTAGTTCTTTTTTTGGTGTGAGTTTCCAGTGGCTAGTATTTATTTTAGTTTGGTTGGGAATGCGGGTCGTGCTGGGTGATAAAAATCAGGGTCAAAGTTTGGGGAAATGGGCTTTAGATATTAAAGTTATCGATCCTCGTTTTAATCGCGTTCCCAGTTTGGTCGATTTGGCAAAGAGAGAAGGAGCAGTCGGTATAGCAGCAATGCTGGCTACGATCGGTTTACAAATAAATTTTAAGAATGGTTTATCGATGCTGCTGTTACTTGCCCCCTTACTAGTCGATTGCGCGATCGCTATTGCCGACGAAAACTATAACCAGGCACTTCACGACCGTTTGGCTCAAACAGCAGTTACCCAAACTAAGAGAGGTTTTTCTCTAGATCTACGTCTCAAAAAAATAGTTGCTCAAATACGGCGAAGTATGCAAAAATGAGAATTTGCGTGCTAATAAGTATGAAGTATAAATATCTTTAAATTAAAACTATGGCAGCCAAGAAAGGAGTACGAATTATTATTACCTTAGAGTGTACCGAGTGTCGCAGCAATACCGACAAACGTTCGGCTGGAGTATCTCGTTATACGACTAGCAAAAATCGACGCAATACTACTGGCAGAATGGAATTAAAAAAATTCTGCACCCACTGCAACCGACATACAGTTCACAAAGAAATCAAATAAAATAAAATTAAATTTTAGTTATGGCATATTACCGCAAACGTCTTTCACCTATCAAACCAAGCGATCCTATCGACTATAAAGATGTGGAGTTGTTACGTAAATTTATTACCGAACGGGGCAAAATTTTACCTCGGCGGATTACTGGCTTGACTGCCCAACAGCAGAGGCACTTGACTGTAGCTGTTAAAAGAGCAAGAGCGATCGCTTTGCTGCCCTTTGTTAATAAAGAAGGATAATCGCGCTCCAGCAAATATTTGACAGAGAAGAAGCTAGACTAAAAGAGCAAAGGTTGTTGAATTGAAGTACAAAGCTGGTGGAAAAAGGAAAACTGATTGAATTCAGAGTGCAGGGCGAGCGTCGCCTTGCAGTTGCCGAAAGACCAGAAGGAAAAAAAGACTGGATAGTTATCGACGAAGGAGGACAATCCCACAAAATACGCCCTCAACGAGTCGAATATATGGTCGATGGCGGTTCCTATAAAGTTGCCGACATCCCCAGCTTTGTCGAACGAGCGCGAAAATATATCGATCCAGATAGTTTGCAGATAGCCTGGGAAATTTTAACTGAAGAGGAAAGAGCCGTTACTCCAGAGGAGATGGCAGAACTGCTGTTTTCCGATCGCAGTTCGATATATAGTTATGCCGCTCACGTGCTATTAAGTCAGGATAAAATTTATTTTAAGAAAAAAGGCGACAGTTACGAACCTCGCTCGGCAGCACAAGTAGAGGAAATCGAACATCAAGAACAAGTTCGGGCACAGAAACAGCGAGAACAAGCCGAATTTATCGCTCATCTCCAACAGGCTCTAGCAGGAACTGCTATTGAATGGACGGAAAGCGATCGCCTGCGACTAGAAGCAGTAGAAAAACTAGCATTAGATTCGAGCAACAACTCCCGTACTGCTGAAGAAATTTTAGCTGCTGCTAACAAAACTAACGATTCTCGTGGTGCTTTTCAACTGTTGGTAGAGATAGGATGGTGGAAAGAACACGAAAATTTATTTTTACGCCGTAGTTCTTTTCCACTTAACTTTTCTCAAAGGGTACTTGATGTGGCGCAATCTCGTCTTCAGTCAACCATGACCGAACCCGATCCAGAACGTTTGGATTTGACCCAACTCAAAGTTTATACCATCGATGACGAAAGTACTACAGAAATTGATGACGGTCTGAGCATTGAATACCTCGATGATGGTTCGAGTCGGTTATGGATTCATATTGCCGACCCTACTCGTTTGGTCGTTCCCGAAGACGAACTGGATTTAGAAGCTCGCCGCCGTAGTACCAGTTTGTATCTACCTACGGGTATGGTTTCGATGTTTCCCCCCGAACTAGCTACAGGACCGATGAGCTTGGTACAGAGTCAGGTATGTGCCGCCCTAAGCTTTGGCGTAATTCTCGACGATACTGGCGAAATTCGAGAATATCGAATCGAACCAACTCTAATTAAACCGACTTATCGCCTAACCTATGACGATGTCGATGAAATGTTAGATTTTGGCTTAAAAAACGAAAGTGAAATTGCCGAATTATCAGAATGGGCGAGACTGAGAAGAGAACGGCGCAAGTCTCAGGGTTCGATCCAAATCAAAATGCCAGAATCTGCAATCAAAGTCAAAGAAAATGATGAAATTGTCATCGAACTATTAGACAGTTCGCGATCGCGTCAACTGGTAGCAGAGATGATGATATTGGCAGGAGAAATAGGCGGTAGATACGGTTCGGAACATGGTTTGCCCCTACCCTATCGCGGGCAGCAACAGCCAGAATTACCATCAGATGAAGAACTACTGCTCTTACCGCCAGGACCAGTTCGCTATTGTGCTATGCGACGCTGCATGCCCCGCAGTGAAATTAACATGACCCCAACCCGCCATGCTAGCCTGGGTTTGGACAGCTACGTTCAGGTAACTTCTCCCATTCGTCGCTATACCGATTTGCTGGCTCATTTTCAAATTAAAGCTCATCTTAAAGGCGAACCGCTACCTTTTGCACGCGAACAGCTTCAAGAAATTGTCTTTAGCGTTACCAGTTCGGCTTACGAAGCTACTTTAGTCGAACGCCAAACCAATCGTTACTGGAGTTTGGAATATTTACGGCGCAATGCAGAATGTATTTGGCAAGTGCTAGTTTTACGGTGGCTGCGAGAAGATGAAAATTTAGGCTTGATTTTAATTGAAGACTTGGGTTTGGAGTTACCCCATCGTTTCGATCGCTCTGTAGCTTTAGGCGATCGTTTGGAAATGCGGGTAACTCGTTCCGATCCACATCGCGATGAAATTCAGTTTCGGGAAATAACTCAGGCAGAAGCTCAGGCAACTATATAGCTAAAATTTAAGTTCTTACTCAATCTCAGAGAAAAACACTAAGTGTATACCAGGGGATTGAGATTTTTGATAGAATATTAACGCTTATTTTAAGCAGTATCGATAGTTTGTTCGGTATAGTCACTTAGCCGTTAATATTATGTATATTTATGCGGAAAATAGCGAGCCAACAAACTAGAGCTTAAATGACACTTGCGTTAATTCGAGCATTAGGAGTATCGATACTTTTCTTATAAAATATCGCTTTCGATTACTTTATCGCAGTTTACTGCCAGATATAATTTATATGCGATCGCCAAATCAGTTTCAGTTCGATCTCAAACTATCACAGGCTGTACTCAATACTTTTTCTACTCAAATTGCCATAGTAGATAGAACTGGATATATTACTGCTATCAATCAACCCTGGAAAACCAATCGAGAACTAAGTTTATTAAATAGAGATGCAGTAGTAGGCGATAGCTACTTTAGTTTATGGCTGAAAAATGTAGCTAAAGATAGCGATCGCAGTTGTATTAACTCTCTCGACCGAGCTATAGCCGAAATTCTCAATCGCCAGAGAAACGATTTCAAATTAGAGTATGTCTATGGGAACGGCAGTAACAAAAATTGGTTTTCAATTCATTTAGAAAAATTTCAAGATGCCGACTCGCCCAAGGTAATGATCGCTCAAACCAAAATTACCGAATACAAGCAAATGGAATCATGTTTGCGTTCCATAGCCGAAGGCACCGCAGCAGCAACGGGAAATGAATTCTTTTACTCTTTGGTCTATCATCTGACACGTGCGCTTGGGGTCAACTATGCTCTGGTAACTGAATGTCTTCGAGGAGATATTCCGATGGTTCGCACCCTGGCATTCTGGTGTAAAGATGATTTCGGACAAAACTATGAATATAAACTGGCACATACCCCCTGTCAGAGAGTAATTAATGGTTTGCCCTGTCACTATCCTCGTAACATTCAAAAGATTTTTCCTCAAGATGCGGATTTTGCCAAATTTAATGCTGAAAGTTATGTTGGGGTTCCATTACTAAACTCTTCAGGACAAGTATTGGGACATCTTGCCATAATTAGCGAAAATCCTATTGAAGATGGCTCATTAGAACTTGCCATTCTCAAAATTTTTGCTTCCCGCGCCGCAGCAGAACTAGAACGCAAGCGAGTTGAAGAACAGCTAATTCACGATGCCTTACATGATTCCCTAACGGGATTGCCAAATCGTAGTTTATTTAGCGACCATCTGACTCATGCTTTGAAAAAATACCGACGCAATTCCAACGATAAATTTGCAGTTTTATTTTTAGATTTAGATCGCTTTAAAGTAATCAACGATAGTTTGGGACATACTTTTGGCGATTTACTTTTAGTAACAATCTCGCAGAGAATTCAGGCTTATTTACGTGAAAGCGATATTTTGGCTAGATTAGGCGGTGATGAATTTGCAATTTTGATTGACGATATTGAATGTATTAGTAATGCGACAAGATTGGCAGAGCGAATCCAAGCTAGTCTAAAATTACCATTTTGTTTGGGTACTCATGAAGTTTTTACTAGCGTGAGTATTGGTATTGCCATTAGTGATAGCAGTTCGGATTCTGCGGAAAAACTCTTACGCAATGCTGACATTGCCATGTACAAAGCTAAGGCTTTAGGTAAAACTCGCTACGAACTGTTTAATGACACGCTACACGTACAAGTTGTAAACCGCTTACAGTTAGAAACTGACTTTCGCAGAGCTTTAGACAGAGGAGAGATCAAGCTTTATTATCAGCCAATTATTTCCCTATCCGATAATAAAGTTAAAGGTTTTGAAGCTTTAGCCAGGTGGCAGCATCCTCAAAAAGGTTTGGTTTGTCCTGGAGATTTTATTCCTTTGGCAGAGGAAACAGGAGCGATTGTCACTTTAGGCTGGTGGATTTTGCAGGAGGCTTGTTATCAACTCAGAGAATGGCAAGTGAGTTTTAATAATCCTGCTTTGACTATGGGGGTAAATTTCTCACAAAAGCAGCTATCGCAACCGTTTATGACCGAATCTTTGGTGCAAATTTTGGAAACAACGGGTTTAGCAGCAGATAGCCTGAGATTGGAAATCACTGAGAGTATGCTCATGGATAATACGGAAGCCACGATGAAAACATTGGAGCAATTAAGAGCTTTAGGAGTACAACTCGACCTCGATGATTTTGGTACTGGTTATTCTTCTTTGAGTTACCTACGTAGTTTGCCTATTGACGCTCTTAAAATCGATCGCTCTTTCGTACAGAATCTCGATCGCAAAGATAAAAATAATAAAATTGTCGAAGCAATTGTCATGATGGCAAAAAGCCTGGGTCTAAAAGTAATTGCCGAAGGCATAGAAACCGAAAAGCAGTTAGCTGCATTGCGTGGACTCCAATGTGTTTACGGTCAGGGATACTTGTTTTCTTGTCCCTTGCACCATCAATCATTGAAACTGTGGTTGGATCGGTGGAATTACTAGCTAGTAAGTAACAAGTAGCGAGTAGCAAATTCAAATAATTCACTTATTCCCATTACCCATTTATTACTTACTTTTCCAAAGCCCAAAGCTTAAATTTCTTCCTACTTTTTCTTTGGTTGTAAGACTTGCTTTCAACTTTATTTCACGGTCAAAGCTAAATATATCAGTTATTCGGAATAATTGTTTTCTTGAAAATGTATTATTACATAAATATTTTCACTGAGCTAGTTTTAGATCTCAGGATAAAAACATAAGTATTCTCCACATTATCAATTAAAAATAGCGAGGTTATCTTCTAGTAGTCTAAGTAATTCAAGCTAACTAATTAACGATGACTACTAACACTAAATCTAATCTAAATAACTATAGTAATGAATGCCAAGTTGCAGTAATTGGAGCAGGTCCCCAGGGTTTACTATATGCTTCCTGGCTAAAACAAGCTCGCCCAGACTTAAGTGTTGTTATTTTAGAGCGAGAGGAAACACCTAAATATAAAATCGGAGAAAGTACCCTCTCGGGATTTTGCAAAGCATTGCGTTCTGTAGGTATATCTCAGGAAACACTAGAACTTTTATTTTATCCTAAAAACGGTTTGGGTTTTTTCCACATAGATGAAACGACACCAGACATAGGTAAAGCTTCAGAATATATTTTAGAAACTTTTGATGAAACTTTTCAAGTAGAACGCCGTTTGTTAGATGGTTTGTTGCTTGCAAATGCTCGCCGTTTGGGTGTAGAAGTAATTCAAGGTGCTAGAGTCGAACTAGCTGCTTCTGTTCTTAGCGACAGCGGTAATACTGTTGCTTATCGCTACCGCAAACAGAGATACGAACTTAAATGTCAGCTTTTAGTCGATGCTAGCGGTCCTGCAAGCGTCATTGCCAAACATCTTGGTTTGTATACTAAAGAAAATATTCTGTTTCAGAATAATGCTGTTTGGGGTTATTTCAAAAACCTCAACCGTCTGGGAAATCGTACGGAATGGAACCAAGTCGCCCAGTTTAGTCGTGATGAATACACCCAACACTTCTGTTTTAAAGAAGGTTGGATGTGGTATATTCCTTTAAATTCTTGGGAACAAGCACCAAATCTCAATGCCGATTCAATGTTCGCTCGCTTGTTAGATTCGGAATCTCCTTTACCAAGTAAAGAAGAACTCGCCGCGCTTCATGGCTGTCCCGAAGAAGATTTGGTAAGCATGGGATTAGTCTTACGCGACGATCGCGACAATATGTTTGGTAAAGGTCGCCAAGCTACTTTAGAACACTATGCTGCTAAATATCCCGCCATTCAGGAAATGCTCGAAGGTGCCGAACTAGTTAGCGATCTTTACGGCACCCAGCAGCCTTTGAGAACGCGGGCAAACATTCGCGGCTACGCTAAAGAAATTACGGGTAACGGTTGGTTGAGTATTGGCGAAGCAGCTTTCTTTGTCGATCCCTTAATTTCTCCTGGATTGACTAGCGGTGCTGCTACAGCTTACTTTGCCGCTCAAAGCACTTTAAGAGCGCTCGATAACTGTAACTTTTCTCGCCAGGCTTTTGCCGATTACGAACACTTTGCCTATAAACTATATGAAGCTCACGAACGCGACAACCACTTAGTGTATATGTCGTTCAATCATCCTAGAGCGATCGAAATTATTCAGCGTTTTCAAGAAATTGATGCTCGTCGTCACTTTAATCAGCACATCAACTCCGACTACACTTTAGCCGACACTAACGTCTGGGGAATTCTCAATCCAGTCTATCAGTCATTCCAACAACAGTTATGGCACATTATGCGACAAGCAGAAATTACAATAGGCAAAACTAAAACAATTGACGAACAGTCCTCCAAAGATTACGAACCAATGATCGCACAAATAGAGGCTTATTTGTCTAACTATCTCAACAATCACTTAGAACTGAATCCCTACATCGTTCAAAATCAAACGACTGAAAGTTTAGCAACAGCTTTAGGTCATTAAAGATCGCCCTGGCGATTGAGTATAAATAAAACTAGCAAAATTTTATGAGGAGGCATCAAGTAATGACAGTACCAAATTGGCTTAGAAGTATAACAATTAATGCTCAATTCCGTACCCATCAAGATGATTGGCAATTAGTACAAATATTGTTAAACGAGCGAGGAGGCACTTATGCTACTCCTGATGGCGAAGAAGAAGGTGTATTCACATGTCTGGCAGCAGGAAATCATCCTGAAGGGGGAAGCGTTTTAGTTTTACACTGGCGGGAACACAAAGGACCGTTTGCTGGCTTCTCTGGCATAGATACTTTGTGGTTTCAAGAACGAGAAGAAGAAATTAAAGTTAGCGGAACATTTTTTGCCGATAACAGTAACGATTACGGAGAAATTAGAAGTTATAGCAAAAAGTTAGTAGAAATGGTCGGCTAGTGACTATAGCTCTAGGAAAGCAAATATCTAGCTCGACCACTTCCGTCCATTTCGGTTTCTAAGCACCGAAACGCTCGCGTTACTTGTGAATCTTAGGATGATTCTATATTTATAGCGCGAGCGTTTTTTGGTTGCATCGATAGTAACAATTGTTAATAATAAAACCAATTTAGTAGTACAATACTGCACTTTTAAACGACAATAAATAAAGATATTAGTAAATATATCGGTATTATTGTTTTTTGATGGAGCAAGTAAGATGAAATTTCAGTTTTTACTGTCAGTAACTTTAACTAGTATTGTCTCGCTTGGTGCAATCGTGCCAATAGCTATGGCTCAAGAACGCCCTGAGTGCTTTTTAATCGATAATTCTGGAGAGCTAACCGATTTAACAGATATATGCAATGCCAGTCAGGGATTAGTCAGCAGTGAAACTACAGAGGCTGCTACTACTGAGGGAGAATTAAATATTATTAACAACAATAGTAATATTGTTGGCTCTGACCCCTTAACTAGCCAAAGTTTAACGGACGATAACCTATATTTTTTAGGAGAAGGCAGTGTTCCTGTTGACTTAAGTACTATTGGTAGCACATACTATATCGACAATGAAATAGGTAATGACTACACGGCATATCTCAGACGCTATCAAACTTCCCCCAGCTATTTACCTCGTGAGGTAATTAAAGATCGGGTATTTAGATTTGAGAATTATTTCGACCCTTACAGTCTGACCTCAATTTTCAGACGAGGACAAAGTAGAGTTCCATATATTATTTATCGCTACCCAGTTAGATAAAAGCTTATGTTCTTCGATAGCGCATCCCTGGTAACTGAACGATTAAATCCATAATTTCTAGTTGAGATAGGGCGGCCATTATTCGCTCTGGAGGTAAGTTAGTTTTTTGGGCGATCGCATCTAGAGCGATCGCTCCAGTTCCGATAGTTTGAAAAACACGCTCTAGTTCTGGCTCTAACTGTGGTAAAGTTTGAGTAACGGGCGATCGCTCTATCGGATCTAAATAAGGCATCGTACCCAACATTTCTAGCAAATGTTCCTCACTCAAAATGACGTGTGCGCCTCGATTTAATAGTTCCAAACATCCTAAAGATTGAGAATTGTCTAAAGATCCTGGTAAAACATAGACATCGCGATTGAAGTCGTTAGCAAAACGAGCGGTAATCAATGCACCCGACTTTTTAGGAGCTTCCATTATCAAGACCGCTCGACATAAACCTGCAATGATGCGATTGCGAGCGGGAAAGTTACCGCGCTCTGGCTTGGTTTGGGCGGGGTATTCACTAACTATCAAGCCATTTTGCTCTATTTGTCGATAGAGTTGTCGATTACTAAGGGGATAAACTGTATCTACTCCCGTACCCAATACGGCGATCGTTCTACCTCCTGCTTTGATACAACTATCGTGAGCCACTGCGTCGATACCCGCAGCCATTCCCGAAACAATACCAAAACCATGTTTGACTAGATATCTAGTGATTTTGCTAGTCCATCGTCTGCCATATTCAGTAGGATAACGAGTGCCAACGATGCCGATTAAAGGTGTATCACCCTGATTTTCTGCAAGTAAAACTCGTCCGCAATAATACAGTAGAGGCGGAGGACTGGGAATTTCTTGTAATAGACGCGGATATTCAGAATCATCTGGAGTCCAAAATTGAGGATTGTGCCGTAGATGTCGTTTGAGTAACTGTTCGGGTTCGAGAGAGTTTGGCGTTCGCTCGCGGATAATAGCATTAATAGCTTTACTATTTAATCCTTCTACTGCTCCAAAAGCATTAGCTGGAGCATTCCAGGCATCTTTCAAAGAACCAAAGTGTCGAGCGATTCTTTTAAGAGAAATTGCACCTATACCCGATATCTGCGACCAGGCCAACCAATAAGCTCGTTCTTCTGGCATTTATATAAACTAATATTTAGTAAAAAACAAGACTCAGCAAAGAAAGTACAACAAGTATTTATGTTGCTAATGAAACTATAGAGACAATGTTAACCCTTCTTTAAGATAAACTTCTAATTTTGAGCGGATTGCCAATATATTTTGTACATTTGGCTCTAAATTAATTTCTGGAAATAAGTTGTAAATACTTTGCGAGAAATAAATCTACTTAGCTATTTATAGTTATCTAAATACTTAAAGCTTCTATTATATTACAAACTCGTGTATTTGGCAATATTAATAAACACAAATATTAGCAAATCGCGATCGCACGACTTTACTGAATAAAATTTTATAAATGAAAGTG
This sequence comes from Myxosarcina sp. GI1, assembly GCF_000756305.1. Taxonomy (NCBI): domain Bacteria; kingdom Bacillati; phylum Cyanobacteriota; class Cyanophyceae; order Pleurocapsales; family Pleurocapsaceae; genus Myxosarcina; species Myxosarcina sp. GI1. Next base: position 550,839 of record NZ_JRFE01000014.1, on the reverse strand, counting down.
TAGAACCAATTAAAGAGCGATGAAGTAACCGTTAGCTATTTAGTTAAAAAGTCGATCTTTTTATAATTCTACAATTTAGCGATACTAAAACATTATAAATTTTAGATTTTTTGAAAATACAGTAAACCCATTGATACAGCAAAATACAATTGCTTTTTAACATTTTACAGCTAAATATTAGGTTGTATTAAGCTATCACAACGTATTTTTAAACTGTTTTTTAGTCGATTTTATATTAGATCGCCAGACTAATTAATACTGGTGTTTTTATTTAGACAAATAAATTAAAACTATAAAACCAATTTAAAAAACAGCACGTAAAAGCAAAGTCAAAAAAAATAGAAGACTAAGTTTTAGTGTCTAGCTATTTGATGTATTTGTAATGTGAATACTTTTTTATGAATCCAGAATTAATTAACCAAGTTCTTAAACTTACTAACGCCGAACGTACTAAAGCGGGATTAGAACCTTTAAAGCTAAATTCTCAATTAGTTGATGCCGCTCAAGACCATAGTAACGATATGGCAGAAGATGACTTTTTTAGCCATACAGGAATTGATGGTTCTAGTGTAGGCGATCGCGCTTTAGATAGTGGCTACAAATATTCTACTGTAGGCGAAAACATTGCTGCGGGACAGAGAACTGCTGCCGAAGTAGTATCAGGATGGATGAATAGTCCTGGTCATCGTGCCAATATTCTCAATCCAAATTACCAAGAACTTGGCGTTGGCTACAGATATTTAGCCAACGATACGGGAAAGGTTAACTACAAACATTATTGGACTCAAGTTTTTGGAACTTCTTTAAATAATCGTAGTGGAGGTTCTAATGCGGAATTGCCAAAATCGACAACCGAAGATCCTACTCCTGTAGAACCAAATCCTACTAATACAGATCGAGATTCTACCTCTAAACCTAAGAAAGAAAAAACGATATCTACTCCCGTAATCGATCGAGATATTAATTCTCCAGACACTGGAATAATTAGCAAAGTTCTCAAACTTACTAACGCCGAACGCACTAAAGCGGGATTAAAACCTTTAAAGCTAAATTCACAATTAGTTGATGCCGCTCAAAATCATAGTAACGATATGGCAGAGGACGACTTTTTTAGCCATAGGGGAATTGATGGTTCTAGTGTAGGCGATCGCGCCTTAGATAGCGGCTATAAATATTCAACTGTAGGAGAAAATATTGCTGCGGGACAGAGAACTGCTGCCGAAGTAGTATCAGGATGGATGAATAGTCCTGGTCATCGTGCCAATATTCTCAATCCAAATTACCAAGAAATTGGTATTGGCTATGAATATTTAGCCAATGATACGGGAAAAGTCAACTACAATCATTATTGGACGCAGGTTTTTGGCTCTCCTCTAAACAGCAGTAATAACGATAACTTAACGGGTAGTGATAATTCAGTGCCTACGGGTGGTAATGATGCAGTCGATCTTGGTGGCAACTGGAGAGAAAAATTCCAAGATTGGTTAGAAGATGGTAATTGGAACACTTTTTCTAAGTTATCTACTAATTCGAGCTTGGGAAGTGCAGCTAAGATCGATCGAGATTATGAATTAAGCAATCTTGTCGATAATATTTCTGGTTCTGATTTGAATGAAAGCAAAGTATTTATGGAAAATTCAAACAACCAAACATCACTCTAAGTTAAGTAAGTGAGTGTAATTAAATATAAGATAGTTTATTTTGGAATTATGGATTGGGGATTAGGGATAAAATTTTACGTTCGAGTCTTATAAATTATTTCGCTTACCTACTTAAATGTTTTTAACTAAAGTCATCAACATCGACTATCGATATTCGTACTGAATATAGAGAAAATAGAGCTTATATTATTTTCTCTAAACAAAAAACCTCGGTCTTACCGAGGTTTTTTAAATTTAACTCTAGTTAAAGTCTTAGCTAATTGCAAAGGAAGCAGCAATAAAGCCTGCGATGAGCAGACCAGATATAGCTCCAGTGATTGCATAACGACGTTGCTCTTTTGGTGTGGGGTTTTCGGCAACATACACTTTAGGTTCTTTAGCAAAGTTATTAATAATTCCGTTTTCGTCTTTTGTCGTAGTCATAATTAAGTTTTAAATTTTTGTTTTACGCTTCTGTAATATATGTTAACAAAGATTTTTAGTTTTGTAAAGCATGGTTGACAAAAATGTATTTTATGATTAGCGCGAGTTATAGATTGTCGAACTATGTAAAGTTTTCTAGGCTAAAGTAGAATCTATTATTTTTGCCCAAAACACTCAAAACATGAAAACTGCTTTATTAGAGAAAGATACTAATCTGCAAACTTGGCTGTACGACCGCTTTGTTCGCCTAATAATCTATCCGAGTGTATGGGTATCGGCAGCGATCGCTTCATTGGGGATTTTTGCTCAGATTTTAATGGGGCTAGAGTTTAATTGGAAACCTATTGCTTTGATTTTCGCTACGGGACTCATTCCCTATAATCTCGATCGCATCTTTGATTCTTACGTGCAAGAAATCCCCGAAGCCGAGGCACAATCTTTTTTTCGTCAGCCTTATATTTTTCTCTTATTAATCGCAGCAATTATCGCCACTGCCGTACTTTTATATGACGCGCCTTTGATAGTTCGATATGTAAGCTGTGCGGGTATCGTGCCTCTACTTTACGGTACGCCTTTGTTTCCCTGGCGCAGAAATTCCCAAATTAGATGGTATCGCTTAAAAGATATTCCTGGTTCTAAAGCCTGGATTGTGGGAGGAACTCTAACTTATGCAGCAGTTGCTTTACCATTAGCTTACGCAGGAAGACAGTTTGATACAATGGCAGCATTGACGACTCTGTTTACCTTTGTCTTTATTGTTTCTAATTCTCATACTTTCGATCTGCGGGATATCGAGTCCGATCGCCATAAAGGTGTAACTACTTTACCGCTAATAGTAGGAGTGCGAGGAACGAGAATCGTCTTAACGACTTTGAATGTTGTCATGCTGTTGGTAATGTTTGCAGCCTGGAGGACAAATACTTTTAACTATTATCCAGAGATAGTTTTATCTACAGAAATAACCATTGGCTATATTTGGATAGTTAAACCTGAAATGTCGCGAGCGCTCTACAATATCTGGATTGATGGCGTTTTATTCGTGCCTATTTTATTTCATTGGGGATTAGAAGCAGTTTCTACTTTAGTTTGAAACCTAGAAGCGGTAAAGTAAAGAATTTTTGTTCTAGGCGATCGCTTTAATACTTATTACCTATTGCTCAAATTTCTCACAGCTTCCCCCGTCTTATATACAAAATACTATAATTAACCGCCATAATTTTGCTCCGTAACCTTGCCACCAAAAACAATATATTGATAGATGTTGTATGCCAGCATAATTGGAATCAAAAAGCCGATAAAGATTATCATAAACACTAAAGAACTAAGACTAGCCGAAGCTTCATAGATAGTTATTTCTGTAGGAATGATATAGGGAAAAACAATTAATCCCAATCCGAAAAAAGAAAGTAAGAATAATAAAATAGTCCAGATAAAAGGACTGCGTTCGCGCCTTCGGCGGATACTTCTCAACAATAAACCTATCAGCAAAATCCCTAATACTGGTATTGCCGCAAAAACATAGATAAATGGCTCGGTAAACAAGCGTTCTCTGGCACTGACATAAAAAATTGGCGTGGTAATGGTAATTAAAATCGCCCCGATTAAAGTTGTAATAGCAGCAATTCTGGCAGTATTATAATGAACATCTTGTAACTCACCTTCGGTCTTGGTAATCAAATAGGTAGAACCAATCAATACATAGCCTTGAATCAAAGTTAGAGTTATCAAAACCGACTGCCAGTTAAACCAGTCCCAAGTATTACCAATAAAGATTCCCGACTCGTCTACGGCAATACCTTTTAAGACTCCACCCAAAGCAAAACCCTGTCCTGTAGCTGCTAAAAAGCTACCAATACCAAATGCCAAATTCCAGAACAATTTGCGGTTAGAATGTTCGCGAAATTCAAAAGCTACCGCCCGAAAAATTAGCCCAAAAACCATGAGCGTAATAGGTATATATAAAGCTTGAAGAATCGTACCGTAAGCTAGAGGAAATGCTCCAAATAATGCGCCTCCCATTAATACCAACCAGGTTTCATTGGCATCCCAAACATTATTTAAACTAGTCATGAGAATACCGCGACGTTCTTCGGTAGAGCTAGTAATAGATAGAATGCCTACCCCTAAATCGAAACCGTCTAACATTACGTAGAGAAAGAGAAATAAAGCCAGAACTACAAACCAGAGTTGAGGTAAAAAATTTTGTAATGGTTCCATAACTGTCACATAACTGTCAAATTACTGTTGCGCTTCTAAAGGACGATTATCGGGAATTTTAGTCGCTGGTTCGGTTTCTACTTCCGAAGCAACCTCTTTACCAGGTATAGGTAAATCTAAATTTGGACCTTTGCGAATAATGCGACTGCCAAAATAAAGTGTGGCAATAAATAGTAAAGAGTAAACGATTATATATGCAGCTAGCGAACCGATAATGTCTCCTGCTGGTAAATCGGAAACACCATCGATAGTACGAACTTCTCCATAGACTACCCAAGGCTGTCTGCCGACGCAGCGCACGATCCAGCCAGATTCGATCGCAATATAGCCTAAAGGTGCGGCTAACATCCAAATTCTCAGCAACCAACGCTGTTTGGTAATGTTTTCGGGTGAGAGTTTACCTCGCAGCCATTGCAAGGTAGTCAATGCCATCAAAGCAGCCAAAAATACGCCAATAGCAATCATGACTCGAAACGAATAGTACACCAAACCAATCATGTGGGGACGATCTTCACTCTGCCATTCTTTGAGTCCTTGTACGGGTTCGGACAGTCGGGGTTTAATTTCCAGAATGTAGCTTAACAACCCAGGAATAGAAACTTCCCAATCATTTTGCTCTGCTTTATCGTTAGGAATTGCCATCATACTCCAAGCGGGAGATTCACCTGCGGGGATAGTCTCCCACTGTGCTTCCATTGCTGCTAATTTGGTTGGCTGATAGCGATAAACTTGTTCGCCGCTTAAATGTCCGATATAAAGCTGTAGGGGAGTAACCGCGATCGCAACTGCCAAAACTATTTTAAAAGATAAGCTAAAAAATTTGGCATTACGGTCTTTGAGAATATACCAGGCACTAATGCCGCCGATGACAAATAACGACGTTTCTAATGTCGCCATAAACATGTGCATCACGCTATTAAGCATAAACGGATTGAAGATTGCTTGAAAATAATCTCGAACTTCAAAATGTCCGTTAATAAATTCGCCACCTGCGGGTGTCTGCAACCACGAATTCGCGCTCAAAATCCAGAAAATAGATAAATTAGCTCCAAATGCCACCATAATTGTGGCAATATAGTGCATTACGGGTGGTACTCTTTCCCAACCAAACAGCATAATGCCTAAAAAACCAGCCTCTAGCATAAATGCCATCGAAGCTTCAAAACCCAAAACGCTACCAAAAAAATCTCCCGTAGCTTGCGAAAAAGGTGCCCAGTTAGTACCAAACTGAAACTCCATTGGAATACCCGTAGCTACGCCAATACCAAAATTAAGTACGTAGAGTTTCGACCAAAAACGAGCGTGATAGTAATAATCTGGGTTGCGAGTTTTGAGCCACATTCCTTCTACAACTATCAGATAGATTGCCATACCCGTAGTAAGAACTGGCCATAACATGTGAAAGATAGCGGTAAAGGCAAACTGCATCCGCGATAGAGCAACAGGATTCGATAAAAAGTCCATTTATATTTCTGGAAGTAATCAGCATGAATTTTGCGTTCTACAGCAGATTGTATAAAAAACTTAAATATCTTGCTGACGATTTGGGAGCATTTCACTTGAATTAATTTTTTCTTAAGTTTGGTAAGAAAGCGATCGCAATTAATTTTAAAAAATCTGACTATCAATCGAGTAAATCGACATCAATTTTACTCCCAGCAAAATAAATTCAACTTACCTATACCAATTCTCGATGATATGAGGTAATTACTTTTTCTAGAATTGTTATATTTTGTTTTCAGTGTTTGCAGCACAATCAAAATTTATGCTGGCGGTATCATTTTTTAAAGTATAAAATTGTGTTTTATCCCTAAAATTTATTAATTACTTATTACTATGACTATATTTAATAAATTTAAAGCTGTAACCTAGAAGTAAAAGCAAACTTTGAATGAAATTATTAAAGATTATGTAGTGTTCACTTCTGAAACTAAACAGTTAATCTTGTAATCTTGAGTAAAAAAACAGTTTTACTCTTTTGTCAAAAAGCCGTTCATAGAGTAAAAAAGTTTAAAAGCAATGTCTGTAGCTTGATTTCACAGGCAATATTAATCTAAATAATATTTAATTTAGATAACTGTATACTTGAAGTGCTAGCAAAATCAAAGGGCTAGGTGATAAAACTATGCTTAAGATAGTCAATCGCTGGCTTTATTCGCAGTAAGCAATTTATAGTTAAAGATGTTCGACTAAATTCAATAACTCTTCGCGTAAAGATAGCGGTTGATAACCAAGAACAAAAGCCTTGCTGCTGTCTAGAGAAGTATCGGGCGATCGCGGTGCAGCCATAGTTACATCTTCTTGTTTTCCAGGTTTAATTAAACTCGCTGGCAAATTTAAAATATTTGCCAATAATAAGCCAAAGTCATAGCGAGAGATTCTTTCTTTACCTCCCAAATGTAAAATACCCGTTACTCGTTTTTCGATCGCGAGTAACAGCCCTTTTGCTGCCGTCGTCGCGCTTGCGGGAGTACGAAATTCATCGACAAATAAGTTTAATTCTGTTCCAGCTTTTAAATTTGTTACCATTGGCTGCAACATACTGCCAGCTACGGGGGAAGCCAAACCAAACATCAACGGCATCCGACAAACTGCTATTTGCGGATGTATTGCTAGCATCTTTTGTTCTGCTGCTACTTTTTGTTCGCCATAATAACTAATTGGAGATACAGGATCGCTTTCTTTATAAAACGAACTTTTACCATCAAAAACCAAATCTGTAGAGGTAAAAGCGCAGGGAATATTAAACTTGGCACACAGGCGAGCAACATTTAACGAAGCCTCAACGTTAATTGAATAAGATTCTAAAGGATGGGTTTGACAAAAGTTAGGTTTAGAAGCGGCAGCAGTATGGATAACCGCATCTGGTGCGGTCGCAACAAACAACTGCTGGAGGCTAGAATAATCCCTCAGATCTATTTCGGTCAAACTTACTCCAGGTATTTCTACCAAATGAGAAAAATAGGTTCCATATACCTGCCAGTACTTTCTTGCCACCTGACACAAATTCCAACCCAAAAAACCACTCGCACCAGTAACTAATAGCTTCTTCATAAATGATGAATGATGAATAAAGCAACCGTTAAAAAAATCTGAAAGTATTATAAATTAAAGCTTTTGACTTTTAATTTTTTTAATACTCCATCAAGCTAATAATCGGTAAATTTGGTAACATTTGTCTGCCATTTAAACCAGTCAGTTCGATTACAAAAGCAAATCCTAAAATTTTTGCTCCCATTTTGGCTAACAGTTCGGCAGTAGCTTTAGCGGTTCCCCCCGTAGCAATGAGATCGTCAACAACTAGTACCTTTGCACCAGCTTCAAGCGCATCTTGATGTATTTCTAGCCTATCGGTACCGTATTCTAATTCGTACTCGATATGATGAACTGCGGCAGGAAGCTTACCTGGTTTGCGTACGGGAATAAAACCCGCGTTGAGTTGATAGGCTAAAAGCGGAGCGAAAACAAAACCTCTTGATTCCATGCCGACTATATAATCTGGTAATAAATTGCGATCGCGGCATTTCTGTGTCAGAGTATCGATGGTGTAGCGTAAGCCCTGGGGATTTTTTAGCAAAGTGGTTATATCTCGAAACATAATTCCCTGTTGGGGAAAATCGGGAATATCGCGAATTAAAGATTTTAGTTCCATAAATAAAAGTCAATAAATCTACTAAGGGCAATGTTTATCGCCATCGCTATGGCATCATAGCAGCAGAAACTATTTGTTATCCTCGATTAAGAAGAAATATTTAATTTAGAATATGGACTTTATTTAGTAATGAGTCAATCCGCAAGCACAACATCCGATTTTCAGCCAGCGATCGCTAAGGAACCAGCAATTTTAAATTCCTTACCCGATATTGCCCTGCCAGCGCGTGGTTGTTCGCCTCACACCCAACAACAAATCGATCTACTCTTATTAGCTATTGAGGCTCTAGAGTTGGGGGCTTCTGAAAAGATGTTAGCTACGGCAAAACAGTTAAAAATTGAGGAAATTATTAAAAATAGAGTAGTCTTTTGGCGTTTGCGCCGTAGCAATCCCTGGCGACGTTCTTATACGCGGGATTCTTTAAGTTTGGACGAAGCAAAAGCTTTGATGATTTTGGCTAACTATCGTGCTAAAGAGTTAGTAGTCATAATCAGACAGTTATTAATTGCCGAACAACAAATGAGAGCCAAACAACTGCCTCTGGAAAATCATTTTCGTCTGGCAGAATATTGTGCCAGATTTCGCGCTCATTTTCGCAGTCGGATGAATGCTAGAAGGGCTAAAGTATCGGCGTACATAGGCTCGGAAGCAGAGTTGAACGAGTTAGCTTTAAGTTTATTACGCAAGCTGTTATTCTGTACGGGAACTAGAGGTATAGAGAGAGTTTGGTACAGTTTGTTTGATGGAGAGGTAGCTTAAAGTGAGCATTACAAGGCAATACAATTTACCCAACTGTTCTTTAATCCTAGAAGGATTGGAAGATGTTTCCGAAGATAAAGTAAATATCTTAGACGGGCGATCGCCAATGGCAATCTTAGTCAATGCTGAATGTATTATCGGTGCCGATCGAAAACTCAGTGGCGGTAGCGTATTTTTAAATAACTTGGTGCAAGCTGTTAGTAACTATGCTCAAGAATTTCTAAGTGGCTTACCCCATCCTCAAAATGAGACAGAATATCCCCAGGTTAAAATTACTCAAACTGAAAACAATTTACACCGACTGACTGTAGAATCCCAACCAGAAAGTAGTGAAGCTGTTACGGCGATCGATTTAACTACTGTAGAGTTTTTCGATCTTGTCGATGCTATAGATCGGCTAGCCAGCGATCGCGCTACCTTACCACAACTGGCTCTAGAACTCCACTCTGTAGGCAGACGCTACCGCAAGCCAGAACAACCATTTGCCGACAGAGCAACTCCCGCAGTCGTAGGTGTTGCTAGTTTGGCATTAGCAGCCGCAGTATTGTGGCTAATTCCTCCTCCAACAGTACGAGAAAGAGAACCCGAACTAGAAGCAACTCCCACAGAAACTATACCTACAAATCCACAAACTGCACCACCAACGGCTAATCCTAGTTCGGAAGAAACTGAATAAAATGATAAAAAAAGTTACATTACATATTTTTAGACGGCGTTTAGTTACTCATTTGAAGCATTTAGCAACCGATGTTCTGAGTTTTTAGGTGCAATTGTTTTTAGCAAATGTAATTTTGTCGATTCTGAAAAATAAAGTAGGTTTTCCGTCTATCATTCTTGCTTCTAGTTGTTTCATTCCCAATCTTGTCGCGACTTGTTGAGATTCGAGGTTGGGGCGATCGCAACTGACGACCAAATAATTGTATCCAAGTTTGACAAAGCTATAATCTAATATTCTGGCGGCGGCTTCTGTCGCATAACCTTTTTTAGTGGCTTTAGGCAATAAGGCATAAATTAATTGAGGTTGAGCTTCTTCAAAGAAGTACCACAAGCCGACAAAACCAATAATTTCTAATTTGGTTTTGTTTGCAATCGACCAAAGACCAAATTTTTCTCGCTCAAAAAGTTCTTGACTCTTTTGCAACATTGCTTGGATTTGCCCCACAGAAAATATTGTGTCGTCGCAGAGGTATTTTCTGACATAGGGATCGACAAGTATCTTGTGAAGTAAGTCGAAATCAGACTTTAGAAGTGGTTTGAGAATTAGTCGTGAAGTTTCTAAGATGAGTGTCATAAAATAAATTTGGAGAGGAAGCAATATCGAGAATTACCAAAAATTTTGAACCCCAGATTCAAAGCAGTTTCGTTCGGAAGACACAATAGAAGCAGTTTTGGTAGTATTTGTTTGCCGTTTACAATTCTGTCTAATTACTTAGTAGTTTAAAATTTATAAACAAACATTTTAATATCGTCGCGATTCTCGTTTTATTCTTTACCTTTTTTCTCGACTATGAACCCCACTCTATCTCAATTCGGTAAGCAAATGTCCCAACTTACGGGAGTCAGGGCGATTATGAAAGATATTATCGAAACTTTGAGAAATAGTGGCGACAGAGAATTTATTAACCTCAGTGCTGGTAATCCCGTAATACTCCCAGAAGTAGAACAATTATGGCGCGAATGTACTCAAGAACTATTAGCCAGTAAAGAATACGGCGAAGTTGTCTGTCGTTACGGCTCTTCTCAGGGATACCCCCAACTGATTGAAGCTGTCAAAAACGATTTTAATGCTCGCTATAATTTGAACCTGAGCGATCGCCATATATTGATTACTCCTGGTTCTCAGAGTTTATATTTTTATGCAGCTAATGCTTTTGGTGGCTACACAGATGGCAAATTAAAACAGGTTGTTTTACCACTAAGTCCCGACTATACGGGTTATGGAGGCGTTACTCTGACACCCGAAGCCTTAGTAGCCTACAAACCAAAATTAGACATTGAAGATAGTCTACATCGTTTTAAATATCGCCCCGATTTTAGCCAGCTGCAAATTACCTCTGAAACTGGCTGTGTCATCTTTTCTCGTCCCTGTAATCCCACTGGTAATGTTTTGAGCGATGAAGAAGTAGATAAAATCGCGGCTATGGCTGCCGTGAATGATGTTCCCGTACTAATTGATTCTGCTTACGCTACGCCTTATCCCGCTCTTAACTTTACTGCTATGTCTCCTCGCTTTGGCGAAAATATCATTCACTGTTTGAGCTTATCTAAAGCGGGATTACCTGGAGAAAGAGTTGGGGTGGCAATCGGCGATCCGCAGCTAATTCAGATTTTGGAATCTTTTCAAACTAATGCCTGTATTCATTCTCCTCGTTACGGACAGGCGATCGCAGCGTTAGCTATTGCTTCTGGTAGACTGGCAGAACTATCTCAGAAAGTAATTCGTACTCACTACCAACGTAAACTAGAACTGCTCGAAGCAACCTTAGATAAGGCAATGCCTCAAAGTCTACCCTGGTTTTTGCATCGTGGAGAAGGGGCAATTTTTGCCTGGCTGTGGTTAAAAGATTTACCCATAACCGACTGGGAGTTCTATCAACGGCTCAAACAGGTAGGAGTAATTGCCGTACCTGGAAATAGCTTTTTTCCTGGCTTACAAACGGACTGGCAGCACAAACACCAATGTCTGCGTCTCAGTCTTACCGCAACAGAAGCCGAGATAGTCACCGCCATGAAGCGACTGGCAGCAGTAACCGAAGCTAGCTATAGATGAATGACCGATCGTTGAACATTAAACATTGTTAATTGCTAAATGCTAAATGATAAATGAAATGACAGAGATAATGAATGATGAGCCATTAATAAGCGAAAACTTAATTAAAGTAGGAACGATTGTTTCACCACAGGGAATCAAAGGAGAGTTGAAAGTATATGCTGACTCTGACTTTCCCGAACGATTCATCAACCCAGGAATTCGTTGGTTGCAGCATCCTCAAACTCAAGAAATTACAGAAGTGGAGTTATTAAAGGGACGAGTTGCTAAAAAAAATCTTTATGTAATCAAACTAGCAGGAATTGATAACCGCGATCGCGCTGAAGAGTTACGTCAGTCTTTATTCTTAGCAGATAAAAGAGGTAAACCAGCATTAGCACCTGATGAATATCATGTTGCCGATCTTATCGATTTAGAAGTGTACGATCGCACCACTGGAGAAAATATTGGTGTAACGGTAGAGATGTATACGGCGGGTAACGATATACTAGAAGTAAAGCTACATCGGCAACCAGATAAACAAGAGCTACCTGTGAAAGACAACTCTTCAATCAGTCGTAAAAGCAAACGTAAGAGACCAAAAGCTAAAGCTAGCAAGCCCGTAACGGTTTTTATTCCTTTTGTTAAAGAGATAGTTCCAGTAGTAGATCTTAAAAACAAGCGACTGGAAATTTTACCTCCTCCTGGTTTGCTGGAAATCAATCGCAGTTAATCTATATCAATATATAGAATATAAGAACCCAAGTTGACTGTTGCCGACCATAGTTCATACTCGATTTGCAAACTTGTAGGATAGGGATCGGCTTTTAAAATTAGCTTTCGAGTGTAGTTACGTAGCTTCATAGAACTACTCGCTTCTGGCGGTTTGGCATTCAGGCAATACCTACTTACTCCATAAATTCCTTTTTCCCAAAAGTGTCGATAGCTAGTACATCGATCTCCCTGCATAGTCAGAATAACTCGGTAGGGCGAAATTTCCAGCCAAAATATTCCTTTCGGGCGATTGCCATTAACTTTCTCTTTAGTGTGTGCATTAGCAAAAGTAGAATAAGGTAAATTTTGTCTGTCCAACAACAAACGAAAGCAATCGCCATCTTGATGATACAAAGCAGCAGTAGTTTCAACAACATGCCATATAGGTAGATCGGTAGAAATAAACGATAGGTATACGTTTTGATGACGATTTACTAGCATTACTTACAATTTAAACGAGAATACTATACAACTGATGCTATTATTCGGTCGATTCAATATTTATCCACTCGTTTCTAGGATATCCTTAAGATCTAGCTAATTGGGAAATATAGAATATTTTTCAGAATACTTGTCAAAAAATTTCTTTTTGGCTATCATGAACTCTAGTGTCTGTAGCAATCCTCAGTAGCTCAGCGGCAGAGCGGTCGACTGTTAATCGATTGGTCGTAGGTTCAAATCCTACCTGGGGAGTTAAATTTAACTGGCTTTGTCCTTGTCGATTGCCACATTATTTGTCACCGTTGTCAAATTATTGTCGTCTTGACAAATAATTTGTCGTTGAACCATTCAGTTCCTACAACCAATCGATTCTTTCAAATTTTAGTTACTCAACTTGACTAAATGTCAATCAAATAAGCAAAAATCCTTCTTGCTCGAAGGTGATTCAGCAACCACTACTATAGTAAACCCATACCCCTATTGCTGGGAGCGCACCTTATTCTTTCTAATTGAATTAGAAACAGCATCGGGGCGAGTAGTTACCAGGGTCAGAAAGCAAGATCGTCTTTAGACAATCAAACTAACCCACATTTTTCGCAGCACAGAGGCTTTTCAAAGCATGAACTGCGGCGCGATTTTTTTTAATTGTTGATAACTAGGTATTTATTTAATAAAACAACTGAATTGTGTTGCTGCGATCGCTCATAGCTAAAAGTAGATTGCGACAATGGCGACTCGGTCAACCTGGACTTAGTCAAAACAGCTTTCAATCCATTTCATCGCTAAAAGTAAATTGCGACAGCGGCAACTTAAAAGCTTGATACAGCAGTCCTTTCGATCGCAACTTGCGCGGTACCAAGATAAAAAGTCCATTTCAGTCATAGGTGTCAAAAATACTTGACTTGAAAAATAGCCACAATCTATACATAATAATGGTTTTGAAGTTTGCGCGGTACGACTCGTTAAAAAAGCCGATTCCCAAAGCCTCAAACCAAGCGTGAGAAAGGATTTCCCCTCGATCGAGGATGATTCAGTAGCCACTACAGCAGTAGACCCGCGCCCTTTTTGCTGGGAGTGCGCCTTATTCCTGTTTGTAGACAGCAGCATCAGGGTGAGCAGCTACTAGGGTCAGAAAGCAGGATTATCTTTCAATAATCAAACTAACCCACATTTTTCACAGTTCAGAGGTTTAAAACATGAACTGCGGCACTGTTGAAGATTATGTAATTTTCGAGGTTCACAGAGATAAAAATTAAGTGTTTTTATTATAAAACGCGATCGCTATGCTTAAAGCATTTTTCATTGGACTACCGCGTACGGATTGTTTGACTTCGGCGATCGCAATACCTGATTTACTAGCTTGATTCGTAATGTTTTCAATTAATCTACCGTAACTCCAGTTATGAATGTTGATTCGATACTGCTTGGCATATTTCTTTTGTCCTTCTTCATAGCCAGGAATTTTAGCCTCTGCTTTAGCTTTGATTTCACTTTGAACAATTTCTCTCATATCTTCAATTTTCGGAACGGCGATCGCGCTTGCTTGATACTCTTTGGCTAATTTCACAATGGCTTTAGCAATCAATCGATCTACATATTCACCTAAGTTAGATTCGCCTTTTTGGTTATCAGATGCCCGTTTTTGGGCTTTATGACGCAGGCGAGATAAAGCTTGCTTCTGTTGTCTTTGGCGATTGAGTAATCTGTAGTTTTTGCCCAATAATTGTTTGATGCTACGAAAGGCGATCGCCTTACCTGTATTGCCATCAACAATAGCGACTGTAGCTGGCTTTGACAAACCCATCGCTACACCAAGAACTATATTTTCTTTGCCTTGGTAGAGTTTACGAGATGGACGAGGGAATAAATTGTGTAGTTTAGCTAATGTAGTGTGTTTTTTTTGAACAAAGGCTTGCTGATTAGCAGTTAACTCGCCTTTTTTCTTCATGTTATCGATGGTCTTAAGAATTTTAGCCCTTTTTTCTTCTCTAGCTACTTGTGTTCCTTCTGCCGACCAAAATCTGGTATCTACAGTACAGAATAAAACTAGGCGATTGTCATTCCAAGGTTTGCCCGTATTTTTTTTCTTATCTTCTCTCCAAGATAGTTGTGCCGAACGAAGGATAAACAAACCGCTTGAGTGACTATTTTTGCCTTCTTTCTTAATTTGTTGGTCTTCTAAGAAGCGTTGAAACCAATATAGCTGCCTGCGATCGCAGTATATTTGGAATCTATGTTGACTCAATCCATTGAATTTGACAAATAAGCGGTCGCGTTGACTATTGAGATAAGAAGATAAGCGCAAAAATAATAGTGAAAATCCAAATTGATTTTTAATGCTAAAAAAGAATATTAGCCAAATCAAAAACCGTTTATCAATACTCGACCACTTCAAATCTTCATTGGTTTCAAAAGTTATCGGGAAAGGTAGAGATTTGGGTTTGGTTAAAAGTTTATCTTGCCAAATACGAGCTTCTTTATTGTCTTTGGGAACAGTAGTTGCAGCAATCATTAGAGTTTCTAACTACTGTTCGCTCGTTAAATCTCTTCCATGAGGACGACTACCTTCTATTTGTTCTTTCAGTCTTTCAATTTTAATGACTACTTTACGACGACGCCGAGCAAATTTCTTTTTGTCTTCAACTTTATTTGGCTTGGATAGTTGGCTACCGTTTTTAAGTAAGTAACATATTGCCGAACGAGTAAGAACATCTTGCTCTTCAAATTCGTCGTATAGCTCGAACAGAAGCGATGACTTTTTTGGTACTTTTTCGTTGGGCTTTTTCTTAGCTTTTTCTATCTTAGTTTCTATATTGCTTAAAATTTCTTTGGCTCTAGTTCGCAAAACATCGAGACTGCATTCGCACTCTTTGATTAACTCGGTATCACTTTTGAGCATCAATAACCAACGTTCTTCTCCTTCAAGTTGGCGCTGTTTGCGTTGCTGCAGTTTGAGCCAGGATTTGTAAATGTAATTAACTAACTTGGTTACAGACAGATAAAACCGAGATGGTTGTCCTGCATAAAGCGGATCGTTCTTCAGAGATTTGCATAAATCGCCAACTAAACTTCCAGGCAATTTTCCATCAGACTGCCATTGGTCAAAGTCTGGATGATTGTTTATTTGCCATAGTATCTCATTGATTAACGGTGTGTTTTTCTCAGCCATTAATATCCCACATAAGTTTGCGGGTAGATTCAGAGGCAATTAAGTAACATTGGATAGTAATCTGGCTCATACGTTTGATAATAACATATTGTTTTCTTGCGGAGATAAAAATTTATGTAACAAAATTTTTTAGAATTATTTTAGGCAATAAGATGGATATCTCAGACTCCAACAGACATTAGATAGTAAAGTAAATGTTTTTTACCAGCAAGGAAGCAGCCAAAATTACGGGCTGTACTCTGCGACAGTTACAGTATTGGCGAGAAAAAGAAGTGGTTGTTCCTACGGTAGATGCCACAGGAAAAGGACGCAGTGTTTTTTATACTGAAGATGACTTGGTATCTTTGGCAGTAATGGAGTATTTACTATCTGCTGGTTTGGAGTTTCAAGAAGCCGTTGCTGGATTGGAAGCTGTCAAAAAAGAAGAACCAGAGTTTTTTAAACCGACACAGACTAGAAAATTTGCAATTTCTCGTAACTTGACTGACGAAACACTGACATTTGCTGAGTTCAATTTTTCCGATGCGATCGCGTCTGTCAAATCGGGTCAACCCGTGATTCCTTTATGGTTAGAGCGCATTCACCGCAGATTGCGTCAGAAACTGGCAAATATGGGAAAAATAGAGCAAGTAGAGGAATTAGAAAATAAAAAGTTTGCCAGCATAAGTAATGAAACTAATACTTGCCGTAAATATGTCGAACCGAAGCTGAGGGAAGCTCTCTGGGAAAGTGAACCTCATGATTATACAGAACAGTATTACTTTACTGCTGGTAAGATTCAGTCAAAAAGGAAGCGACGGGGGAAAAGAAAGTTTGTTGATTACTTGCTGTTGTATAAGAGTGAATTTCCAATCGCAGTAGTAGAAGCAAAGAGAAAACACAAAACTCCCGACGAGGGATTAGAAAAAGCGATCGATTATGCCAAGTTGTTAGGGGTCAAGTTTGCCTACTCTACTAACGGAAAGGGAATTGTAGAATTTGATTTCATTACAGGAAAACAGTCTGATGTAATAGAGACATTTCCTACTCCGAGTCAGCTTTGGTTGCGATTAACTGGGGAGGCAGACGAACAAATAAAGACTGAAGTAGCAGAAAAGTTAGTTACTTCGATGTTCCCCACTCCTGGTAAAAAACCTCGTTACTACCAACGAAATGCTATTTATGCTGCTGTTTCAGCAATTATTAAAGGTCAAAAAAGGCTGCTACTAACAATGGCGACGGGTACGGGTAAAACTTCGGTAGCTTTTCAGATTTGCTGGATGCTTACAGGGATGAAATGGAATACAATTTTTGAACCCCGTCCGCCGAGAATCTTATTTCTAGCCGATCGCAATATCTTAGTAGACGATCCGATGAATAAGGATTTCGCGGCTTTTGAGGAGGATAAAATTTATAAAATTCAAAGAGAAGCTAAGAAAGGACGAGATATTTATTTTGCAATTTATCAGGCGATCGCTGAAGATAATTTTCGCCCTGGACTGTATAAAGAATATAGTCCCGATTACTTCGATTTAATTATTGTGGATGAGTGTCATCGCGGTAGCGCGAAGAGTGAGAGTAGCTGGCGTAGTATTTTAGAGTATTTTGAACCTGCCTATCAGTTGGGGTTAACTGCTACGCCCCTACGAAATGATAATGTCGATACCTATCGTTATTTCGGCAATCCTTTATATACTTATTCTCTAAAAGAAGGGATTGAGGATGGTTTTTTAGCACCATATCGAGTTTATCGCGTTACGACTCGTTCGGATAAAGATGGATGGCGACCGAGTGAAGGACAACTAGACTGCTATGGTAGGACTATTCCCAATGAGGCATATCTAACTCCCGATTTTGAACAAAGACTAGTTAGGGAAGCCAGAACTAAAGCGATCGCCCAACACCTGACAGATTTTCTCAAAGCTACGGATAGATACGCTAAAACCATTGTCTTTTGTGTAGACGAAGAACACGTCAAGGCAATGATTAAAGCATTACGGAATCTCAATACAGATATTACTAAAGACAATGCCGATTACATTACTCGCATTACATCTGATGCTGGGGTTGTGGGTAAAGGACATTTAGATGATTTTAAAGATGTCGAGGATAAAACCCATATTATTGCGGTGACATCTAAGTTATTAACTACAGGAGTCGATATTCCTACCTGTAAAAATATCGTGCTTGCTCGTGTAATTCGTTCGATGTCTGATTTTAAACAGATAATTGGCAGAGGAACTAGAGTGAGAGAAGAATACGACAAAATATCCTTTAATATCATCGACTACACTAAAAGCACCGTTCTGTTTGAAGACCCTGATTTTGACGGCGAACCAGCTTTAGTTGAGGAGACAGAAATCGATGATGAGGGAAAAGCAATTGAACCAGAAACAGAGGAACAAGAACAAGAAGATACAGAAGAATCTGGTTTTAGAGGTTTACCATCAGATGAAGAAGAATTACCTCGCAAATACTATGTAGATGGCGGAACAGAAGAAATCGTTGAGGAACAAATCTACGATCCTGATGCAGAGAATCAATTAAAACTATCTAAACTCATTGACTATACCAAAGAACAAGTCCGTATTCTCTATCGTTCTACTTTAGAAATACAGCAAAAATGGGCAGATCCAGATAGGCGATCGCAAGTGATTGAGTTGTTAGAGGAAAAAGGAATCGATTTTGAAGAGTTGCAGAAAGTTGCCAACCAACCAGAAGCCGATCCCTTCGATCTAATTTGTCATATTGCTTTTGATGCGCCAGTTTTAACTTACAAGCAACGAGTAGAACGCTTAAAACGTCGTAAGAAGGACTTTTTTGAACAATATGGCGAAGATGCGCGGGAGATTTTAGAAATTCTTCTGAATAAATACGCCGAATATGGAGTAAAAGAATTAGAGATGCCTACTACCTTTAAAGCTAACCGCGAATTTGAATCTTATGGCAACGTGCGGGAAATAGCAGAAAAATTTGGTGGTATTCCCCAGCTAAAAGAAGCCGTATATCAACTGCAAAACCTTTTATACTCTGCATAATTAAATGGCAACGAGAAAGAAACAAACTACCAAATCAGTTACTACCGCCCAAAAATTAGGAAGCGTTATTAAATCCGCACGGGATATTATGCGGAAAGATAAGGGTTTAAATGGGGAGTTAGATCGCCTTCCTCAATTAACTTGGATTATGTTTCTCAAGCTGTTAGACGATGCGGAAAAGCTACGGGAAGATGAAGCAGAATTAGCAGGGGATACTTATAAACCTACTATTAAAGCCCCCTATCGCTGGACGTGATGCGAAGCATCACCAGTCTCCTTCGGAGACGATGGCGCAGATGCGCCGTATTGGGCTGCTAATGAAAACTTTAGTGGCGATCGCCTAAAAAACTTTATCAACAACGATGAGGCGGATTTACCAGATGGAACAAAGGGTTTGGGGTTACTGGCTTATCTTCGCAGTCTCAAAAGTAAAACAGGACGCGATCGCGCCGATGTCATTGCTAAAGTATTTAAAGATGTCAATAACCGCATGATTAGCGGAACATTGTTATTCGATGTTCTTAGCAAGATAAACGAAATTCATTTCAACAGATCGGAAGAAGTCAATATTCTCAGCCTTCTTTACGAATCAATGTTAAAGGAAATGCGCGATGCTGCGGGAGATTCGGGAGAATTTTATACGCCACGTCCTGTAATTCGCTTTATGGTGGAGGTAATTGCACCGAAGCTAGGAGAAACTATTCTCGATCCTGCTTGTGGTACGGGTGGATTTTTAGTCGAAGCTTACGAATATCTCAAAAAACAATCTACTGCTACCGATTGGCAAATTTTACAGAAAAGCATTATCGGTGGGGAAGCCAAATCGTTACCTTTAATGCTGGCGCACATGAACCTGTTGCTACACGGGTTTGAATATCCCGATATCGATGACGGTAATAGTTTGCGGTTTAGTCTTTCCGAGATGGGAATTAAAGACAGGGTAGATATTATCCTGACTAACCCACCTT
Organism: Myxosarcina sp. GI1; assembly: GCF_000756305.1. Classification (NCBI taxonomy): domain Bacteria; kingdom Bacillati; phylum Cyanobacteriota; class Cyanophyceae; order Pleurocapsales; family Pleurocapsaceae; genus Myxosarcina; species Myxosarcina sp. GI1. The sequence continues at coordinate 531,009 of NZ_JRFE01000014.1, read as the reverse complement.
TTGGGGGAGAGGAAGAAGACAGAATTAAAAACAATTTCCCTAGCGACAAACAAACTAAAGAAACTGCCCTGCTATTCTTGCAGTTAATTATGCGGAAGCTGCAAAAAGATAACCATATAGGAAAAGCAGGGGTAGTATTTCCTAACGGCGTTCTATTTGGGGATGGTGTCTGCGCCAAAATCAAAGAAGACTTACTCAAAGACTTTAACCTTCATACCATTGTGCGCTTACCTAACGGCGTATTTGAACCCTATACTAAGATTCCCACCAATTTACTATTCTTTGATTCCTCTCAACCTACTGAGGAGATTTGGTACTACGAGATACCCTTACCAGAAGGCAGAAAAAACTACACCAAAACCAAACCCATTCAAGATGATGCTTTTGTTGATTGTATTGAGTGGTGGAATAATCGCCAAGAAAACGAACAGGCTTGGAAATATAATTTTAAAGCAGCTAAGGAAAAAGCGATCGCCGAATCTAACATTCACAAAGATGCAGTCAAACAAGCATCAGCAACAGCCGATAAATGTCTCAAACAAGTTAAAGAGTTAGAAGATAAAATCAAATACTTAGAAAGTACTATTCTTGATTTCACACCCAAAAGAGAACAAAAAGAAATTAAAACTCAAATCAAAGCGATCGCGCAAGATATTAAACAATTACAAACCGAAGAAAAACAACAAAGAGACATCGCCAAAGAAGAACAAACCAAAGGCGATGCTATTTACTGGGCAATTTATAATCTAGATCGCAAAAATCCCAATTCGGGACAAGATCTCGAACATTTACCACCAGAACAGTTATTAGCCGATATTTTAGAAAAGGATCGGCGAGTAGCGGAAATAATGAATGAAATTAATTCAATTATTAACGAACAATGAATAATTATCATCTTGCAAATTTAGACCGTATTACCTTTAACCCTCGCATTATGGCAGGACAAGCTTGTATTCGCGGTATGCATATTCCCGTTTCTTTAATTCTTAATTTAGTAGCAAACGGTAAACCTTTCGAGGAAATCTTAGAAGAATATCCCGATTTAGAACTAGACGATATTAAACAATCTTTGCAATATGCAGCTTTGTTGACAAGAGAAAGTGTTTATCCGTTTGAAATTACTGCATAAAAAGTTTTTGGTAGATATGGGAATTTCATTAATTTCGTTAAAAGATATTGTCAAACCAGTAGAAAGATCAGAAGCACCAATTCCTGGTAAACTTTATAAACAAATTGGAGTAAGACTTTGGGGTGAAGGAGCTTACCAAAGAGAATCAATAGATGGAAGTCAAATTAAATACAAAAAACTATCCAGAACCGAAACGAACGATATCATAGTCAATAAAATATGGGCAAGAAATGGAAGTGTTACTGTTATTCCTTCTCATCTATCTGGATGTTATGTATCTAATGAATTTCCCAGTTTTAAACCAGATTTAGACAATTTAGAACCACGCTGATTTTATTGGTTTACCAAAACAAAGTCTTGTTGGGAACAATGCGATGAAAAATCAAGGGGTACAAGTGGTAAAAATAGAATCCGTCCAGAGAAATTTTTAGAGATTAAAATTCCATTACCACTATTAGAAGAACAACGGCGAATAGTGGCGAAGGTTGAGGAGTTGGCGGAGAAGATAGAAGAAGCGCGATCGTTAAGAAAAGATGCAATCGAAAAACTAGAGCGACTTTTACTCAGCGTTTATCAAAACATCATAGAAGGTGCAGATTATTTACCTATGAATAAAGTTGCGCCATTAATAAGAAGAAAAGTTGAAATAGATCCTTTAGAAAGCTATCCAGAATTAGGAATAAGAAGCTTTGGTAAAGGTAGTTTTCATAAACCTGCTTTGACAGGATTAGAAGTTGGAACAAAAAAACTGTATCGAATCGAAAATAACGATTTATTGTTTCAGATTGTTTTTGCTTGGGAAGGTGCAGTAGCTGTAGCACAACCAAAAGATAGCGGAAGATTTGGTTCACACAGATTCTTAACTTGTGTACCCAAACAAGGTTTATCTTCTTCTAGCTTTTTATGCTTTCATTTTCTAACTTCAAAAGGTCTAGAAGATTTGGGAAATGCTTCGCCTGGAGGAGCAGGAAGGAATAGAACTCTTGGACTCAAAGCATTGGATAATATTCAAGTGCCAGTTCCGTCATATGACAAGATACTTTGGTTTGATAACTTAAAAGCGAAAGTCGATAATGCAAAAAATTCGCGAGAAAAAGTATTACAAGAACTAGATGCACTGCTTCCTTCTATTTTAGATAAAGCATTCAAAGGTGAGCTATGTCTTGACAAGCGATGTCTTCGGCTAACTTTGTAATCGCGCTTTGTGAGGATTTAGAGAAAAGCGATCGCACTTATGACAAGTCTTATTTCACAAAATAGGCTATATGTGAAATAAGAAATCAAAATATTCGCCTTATCTCACGGTGATGAAATAAGAACACTATATTTAGCTCTTTTCGCTAGCGATTATCCACAAACGCAGAAATTGACATAATGTTCTTAGAGGTGAGTTATAAATAGTAGTTGCTTGTAGATTGTTGTTGAAGTGCGATCGCTATTTTTTCCAAATGGATTTAGAAACCCTCCTAGAAAAACTCGATATTGGTGAAAGTCAAGATTTTGAATGCAAAAGGGCTGAAGATAACGTACCAAAAGACGCTTGGAAAAGTATTTCAGCTTTTGCCAATACAGAAGGAGGTTATGTCGTTCTTGGTGTTGCAGAGAAAAAAGGCAGATTTCAAATCCTCGGTGTTAACAATTCAAAAAAACAACTTAAAGAATTTTGGGACAATCACAATAATCCTTAAAAACTCAACATCCCTATTTGTAACGAGTCTGACATAACTATTGAAACAATAGAGAATAAATCTCTAATCGTTATTAAAGTTCCTCAAGCAACTCGTACTCAGCGTCCTATTTACATTAATAACAATCCCATGACAGGGACTTATAAACGTAACTATGAAGGAGATTATCCTTGTACAGAAGATGAAGTTCGCCAAATGTTGCGGGATGCTAACAGTGAACCCCAAGATTCTCAAATTTTGGAAAATTTTGACTTTAGCGATCTCGATGTAGAAACAATCAAAGCTTATCGTCAAAGATTCAGTTCTAGACAACCCGATCATCCTTGGTTGGCATTGAACGATCGAGATTTACTGTGTAAGTTAGGAGGATGGAAACGCGATCGCAATACAACAAAAGAAGGGCTAACAGCTGCTGGATTACTAATGTTTGGTCTTGAATTAAGTATTCAAGATTTTTTCTCTCATTACCACTTGGATTACCAAGAAAGATTATCTAACGATCCAGAAGAACGTTGGACATATAGAGTTACCTTAGATGGCAAATGGGAAGGAAATTTATTTAATTTTTACTATCGTGTTTATGGAAGGCTCGTACAAGATTTGGACGTACCTTTTATTCTCGATCGAGATGCCATGCGTAAAGATGAGACTCATGTTCATGAAGCACTAAGAGAAGCCTTGGTTAATACGTTAATCCATGCCGATCATTTATCTTCTCGCCCAATAACGATTTTAAAATTTAAAGACAGATTCGAGCTTTCTAATCCAGGTCGTTTAAGGATTCCTATCGATCTGCTTTACGACGGAGGTGTAAGCGATCCTCGTAATCCTAATTTATTAAAAATGTTTAAAATGATTGGTTTAGGAGAACAAGCTGGTTCTGGATTTCCTAAAATTTTGCGAGCTTGGCGAGAACAACAATGGTTTAGACCTTTTATTTCTGAAAATATAGATCTCAACATTACCAAAGTTGCTCTACCAATGGTTAGTTTCATTCCTGAAGACATAGAACAGGAATTACGCAAACTTGTTGGGGATAATTATCGCTATCTCCAGGAGTTAGATCGGATTATTTTATTGTTAGCACATCGTTTTGGGGAAATTAGCAATAATGGTATCCAAGGTTTTAGCCAAAAACACCCTAGAGATATTGGCGATCGCCTGAAATATTTAGTAGAGAATCGTTGGTTGCAAAAATACGGTCATGGTCGTGGCACTTACTATTGTTTGCCCACTTTAGATATTTCTAAAGCATTACTATTGAATCAAAATATTCAAGTTTCTGTAAGTAGCTCCGATCATTTGCCAGTTAACTCCGATCATTTGCCAGTTAACTCCGATCATTTGCCAGTTAACTCCGATCATTTAAGTGAAAACTCTGATGATTTGGAAAAACTAAAGGCGATCGCAAGACCTGTCAGAGAGAAAAGAAAAGTTTCAGCAGATGTAATGCGACAAGCTATTTTAGAGGTGTGCAAAGAGAGATTTTTAACCCTGCAACAATTAGAAGTAATACTCGATCGCACTAATTCTACGCTTAGAACTCGATTTCTTAAAAAGATGGTAGAAGAAGGACTTATAGAATTAAGATACCCCGACAAACCAAGTCATCCCGAACAAGCCTATCGAACAAAAAAATAAAATGCGATCGCATTATTCAAAACAGCGATCGCTTTAATACAATTAAACAGATTTTTGATACTGCACCATTTCAGCAAAAGTCAAAAAACACCTGCTGCACCAGCCATTTGCCCATAAAGCAGGAATAGAAAATTTAGCTTTACAATTAGGACACTCCGATAACAACCTAAGCTGATGTTTCTCACATCTGTCTGTCTGCTTAAACTGCCATTCAATGCGATGACAAGGTGATTCAACATAACAAGCTGCACAGAGGCGAATTGGCTGATGCTTCATACCAATACCTTTTGGTGGTAGCATCTTTCTCAAGCGATTAACGTCTACTTTAACAACTTTAGCTAGTGCTTTTAAATCTTCCTGGGGTGGAAAAGGATTGTGATAAAGTCTTTCCCAGCGTGAAATTACTGCACCAATTCCTGCTTCTTGACCTAAAACAGAAGTAGTAAAATTATTCTCTCGTCGAAATCTACCCAAAAAATGGCTGAGACTTTCTCCCTCATAAGGTTCCAATTGAAACAGCCAAGACTGAAGTTCTGCCATTACTTATACTCTCCCGCTACCTCTTTCAAAGTTGCTAGATCGATTTTCTTCAAACCTTTTTCTAAAGCTCTAACAGCAGACTCTCGCAGAATCATATCTAGCAAACCAATATAACCCCCAGTTGCTGGTGCTAAAACTTTGAGCATAGCTTTACTACTCAGGTTCGAGGCTACAGGAAGTTTCAAAACGTTCCTTTCCCAAAGAGTTACTGTCTTTTGAAATTCAACCCCAGATAATTTGCCAAAGCGATGACAAGCTCGAAAACGATTGTGAACTTGTTCGTCTCGCTTCACTACTGCGTCCAAACGATCTGTTCCCACTAAAACTACAGAAATCCCTAAATTATCGAAAATGTCTCTAACATCAGCAAAAGTTTTTGGTCTTAGGCGGTCTGCTTCGTCAATAATTAGCATTTCAACCTGGCATCTTTCCAAAACTTTTAGAGTTCTATTTCTAATTTCTCCGACTGTTCCTTTGACAACCTTGTACTTTAAATGTTCAATAATTAGAGCAAACAAATCTCTCGAACCACATTCTTGAGGGGGTTGAATATTGATTACAGGGACAATTGGCGGTTTTCCTGTTTCTTGTTTTGGCTTGTGTCTCAATTTGTATGACTCACAAGCGATAGTTTTACCAGTACGAGATTCCCCCACAATACGACAAGACTGACGGGATTTTCTTTTTCCTTCCAACCAATTATGTAAATGTTCAACCTGTTGCAGTAGAACAATATTTTTACATCTCAGTCGAGCGATTTCTTTTTGGATAGACTCGTTTGGGAGTTCTATTTTTCCCAAATCATCCGCATATTCTTGAGCTTGATCTTTGTCACTTGAGTTTTTATACCGACTATTTTCTTCTTTGTAATCGTCTCGATCTTCATTAGATTTAGCCATAGTTACCATCCAAATTCGTCCATTGCGTCTTCGTAATCCAAAATTTCCACTGGTTCTGGTTCTACGTACGTGGTTGTTTCTTCAATCTCTGATTCTGTTTCAATTACCCGAGTTGAAACTTTGCCTTCATCGAACTCAAATTGCTCTTGCTTGCGTTTCTCTTTTTTGGTTGTTTTCTTGGCAACAAAAAGATCTCGCTCTTTAACTTCTTCCAAAATCGAGTGATTGCTTATGGATTTACCTTTGTCGCGAATTTTTTTGTTAGTAGCTTTAATATCTTCTAGGGATAGTGTTTCAGTTTCTAAATCTTGAGCAAAAGCTCTAGCTAGAAAGATATCTTTTCCCTGCTCTCTTCGATAAACTAGAACTTGAGTAATATCGCTGGGATCGTAACGTAAAGCTATTTGCTCTCCAGCATAACCAGCTAAATTTTCGCCTTTGTAAATTAAATTCTCGAAGCGAATATAGCCATCTCGATAGATAGAACGATTGATTGCCTTTGGCAATCCGCCGTTGCGGAGCAACGTCGAATCAACGGAGTTGATTGCTTCATCAGACAAATATCCAATTCGCGATCGCTCATCAAATGAGGAGTAGATAATAATCCTGCTTCCCAACGTTGATATCGAGTTTGGTCGCCCAATCTAGCGTCGATTCTTTGATTGTAGTTATCGACGATATAGCGAACGAATAATTTTTCTAATTCTCTTAGAGTCAGACAGGCATCTTTTTCGGCTTCTTTGGGACGTTCTTGGACATTGGAACCTGTATAGCCAGGAAGAGTAGAAAACAATTCAGTATTAAAGGTTCCAAAAGGACGCTCTACGATACCGCCTTCTGAAGGGCGATTTCTCAGTTCGCAAGTAAAGCCTAACTGAACTCCAATCTGCCTCAAATGATTGGAACGAAAATCTTTACCTCCATCTGTAAAAAAGTATTCTGGCTTTCCATAAGTTCCCCACTCACAATTAAGACCATATTCAGGACTATAATTTTTAGGCAATATCGCATGACGCAAAGCCAAAGCTACTACTGGAGAACTAGGTGCATCAAAACCCAAACGAATGCCAATAATACAACGCGAATAAGTATCTATAACAGTAGTTAGCCAAGGGCGATCCACCAAATCTCCAAATTTATCGACCAGCAGAATATCCACCTTTGTATGGTCGCACTGCCAAACGTGATTGCTGTATTCCACACCAATGTAGTTTCCGTCGCGAGTTTTGACTGATAGACTAGAGCCTCGCCAGCCTACAGAACGAATCTTGGGTTTGGATTCTCGAGCTTCGATTAAGGGTTGCAATACGCGATATACAGTTCGGCAATTCGGGTATTTTTTTACACCTAATTCTTGTGCCTTATTTTTAACTCTCACCGCTACTTGCTTGCGAGACATTTTTCTACTACCTTTATTTCCTTCCCGAAAGGTATTAAAGATAAAGTCCTGCCACTCTTGAGATATGCGGTGTTGACCTTTATCATTTCTTTCGCCAGTTTTTAATCCTGCTATTCCCTCCTCTTTCCATCTTTGGACTAGTCTTTGTACTGTTTTTTTGGATTTACCAAGCTTCTTTGCTGCTTTTTTGAGTTTCTTGCTGTAAGTCTTGCGATTACAGGGTTCCATCAAGCTCTCAATGATTTCCATTTTGCGCTTAATTTCTTCATCAAACTCTGTTGGAATTATATAGCGATCGCTATTTTTGTCGTTCGTCAACTTAAATTGTTAAATAAAAACATTATGTTATTATTTTATAGACGATAGCTATTGTCAACAGATTTGCGTAATCTTTCGCTGTTATTTTGAGTTAAGCAAAAGTTAAGGTAATTAGTTAGTAGATATCACTTGCGGCTTCAAAATATTCAACAGAGCTAGTATTTGAAGATTAATGTCTGAAAATTTCTGGAGTAATTATCGAATTCGTGTAGAACCTTGGGCGACCGAATATGACAGTCCGATTAATCTGACTAATCTAGAATGTACACAGCCCGAACGGATCGATCTCACCGTAGAAACCCATGAATGGACAGCCATTTAGTTAGATAAATTTGCAAAAATACCAGACAAAATTCTCTTCATCGACGGTCGCCTTCGTCTGGATTCTCGATTTTTGGGACGCAAAGACAACGAAGTTCTCTATGGTGCTTTTGCTACTTTAGCTGTAGGTGCAGTAGCAGTCGATCGCCTCGCTTGCCGCGCTACCTGTGTTGAACCTATTGTACAGCGAGCGATCGCGCTTTGTGGAGATCTAACTTCTCCCGTTACTCATATTCCTTGTCCTTTTGGCAGTCAGGCAACTCTTACCTACGATCTTTGTTTGAACTGCACCGAAAATAGTCCTCAAGCTGCTCTTTCTTCAATACAAAAAGCAATGCTAAAAGCTGAAGCAAGATTAGCCGAAAAATATAATCATCCTGACATACTAGTTATTCGCGATGGACCTTTGTTGTATGGCTCTTATAAATCTCCTGGGTTAACGCTCGGTTATGTCAAAACGATGGGTCGGCAATATCTTACAGAAGATGCAGCATCAATACTTTGGCATTTAGGGCTAGGCGAACGTACACCTATTTTTGCAGTAGGCAAACCAGAAAAGTTTAAATCCCATTGGAGTTGGTACTTGCGTTCTGGAGAACAAAATATCGTTCCCAAAAAACTTGGCTATCACGATTTACATGGCATTGTTCGTCTGGATTTGTATAGTGAAGTTCCCATAGAAAAAGCTATAGAGATCGCCAATCTTAGTACCGTACTCATTCCTCAATATGCTTCCCATCCCGTTCGCGATCCTCGCGCTCCCCAAAACCTTACTCCAGTATCGGGATTGGAAAAGCAATTAGGCAGATATATGGGCGATCGCAAAACGATCGAGCGTCGCCTACGTAATTTTTTGATTGATTAATTTACTATTATCGATTTTTCTATGACTAAAACATCTGTCGGATACGTTCTCGGTACTCAAGAATCAACCCCTTTAGAATTTTGGGTTGCTGTTATTCCCAATCGCGTACTCAGACTTGATGACGCGATCGAACTACAAACTTATCGTCCTGGCGAGCCAAATAAAATTATTCATTTTTATGGAGTAGTGGATTATGTTCGCACTCTTTATGAAGGTACGCAGTTTGATACCGATACGTTTTTAGTTACTCAAGGACGCTTACCCGTAAATATTTCTTATGCCGCTCACGTTCGAGTAACTCGTATCGAACCAGAAGAATATCTACCGCCACAACCAGGAGATACGGTATATTTAGCTGAAAACGAAGACTTGAAGAAAGCTTTGTATTTCGATGGCATGGAAAAACCAATTCCTGCTGGATTGATGCGAAATGGACGACCTGCCTATTTAAATTTCGAGTTTATTAACGGCGAAAAAGGCGCACATATAAATATTTCAGGCGTTTCTGGTGTAGCTACCAAAACTTCGTACGCACTTTTTTTACTTCATGCTATTTTTAATTCTGCGGCTTTAGGCAATCGTAAAGCCAATACTAAAGCCTTAATTTTTAACGTTAAAGGAGAGGATTTATTTTTTCTAGATAAAGCAAATAGCTGTCTGAAAGATGAGGCTCGTAATGATTATCAGACTTTAGGGATTCCTATAGAACCTTTTAAGGATGCTCGTTTCTGTGCCGCACCGCGTAAATTTTCTCCCGATCTTTCACCTCATTTGGATCGAAGACAAGACGATATTAAAGTTTATCTTTGGAGTCTACGAGAATTATGCCGCGATCGCCTGTTTAGTTTTTTGTTTGCAGGTGAGGATTTAGAAAGAGGAAATTTAGGATTTTTAGTGGCTGGAGTTACCGAAAAACTAGCTAAATTAGCACTGGATAATGATAAAGAGGATCGAAAAAACAATCGCGAATCAGGGACTAATTTAGTTGCTGATGAAGCTTATGGAAATAACAACAAGCTAAATATTGAAACTTTTAGCGATCTAATTGATTTTCTAGAGTACAAGTTATTGGAAGTCGAGGACAGAAGTTGGCTCGGACGCAATGCAGGTGCTACGGCTGAAGCTTTAATTCGTCGGCTTTGGGGAATCAAAAGCGAAATGAGTCATTTAATTCGGGGAGATTTATCGCCCAAAGACATGGCAGATTGCCGACTCGATCCTCTCGATGCAGCATATCAACTTTCAGTCGTAGACATCAACAAACTAGGCGGAAAAGCCCAAAAGTTTGTCGTTAGCATACTGTTGCAAAAGCTTTTTACCGAGAAAGAAAAACGAGGACAAGACCCTATTGTCTTTATCGTCTTAGATGAACTCAATAAATATGCTCCCCGTGAAGGACGCAGTCCGATTAAAAATTTGTTGGTAGAAATTGCCGAACGAGGACGTTCTTTGGGAATCATTCTGGTTGGCGCACAGCAAACGGCTTCAGAGGTAGAACGAAGAGTTGTCGGACAAGCTTCAATTCGCGTCGTTGGCAGATTAGATTCTGCTGAGGCAGAAAGACCAGAGTATAACTTTCTTACGGAAGCCTGTCGCAAGCGATCGCTTTTATTAAAGTCGGGAAGTATGTTTATTCATCAGCCTGAAGTTCCCGCACCGTTATTAGTGAATTTTCCTTTTCCTGCTTATGCGACTCGTCAAAGTGAAGTCAGTCTTTCTCAAGCAGAAATTGCCGAAATAGAAGCTGACCTCGATCGTTTTTAATTACATTTTTGCTATTAACAATTTTTTATGCGTCTCATTCATACTTCCGACTGGCATTTAGGCAGAAAACTTAGAGGAGTCGATCGCACTCCTGAAATAAAATTTGCACTTGACCAATTATTAGAACAAGCAAAAGATTTAGAAGTCGATGCGGTTTTAGTTGCAGGAGATATTTTTGAAACTCCCAGCCCAACCGCCGATGCCGAACAGGTTGCTTACAACTTTTTTTGTCAACTATAAAGAAGCCAACATTCCTGCCGTAGTTATTGCAGGTAATCATGACTCTGCCAACCGCATCGATGGTATAGCTAAACTTGTGGCTCATGTTGGAGTTCGCGCTTTAGGAAGACCTTGCAAAGCTAGTCAGGGAGGGGTTATTAAGCTAGATACTCGTAACGGGAGACTTTGTGTAGCTGCTATGCCCTTTGCTTCAGAGCGTCGTTTGCTCAAAGCTGAAGAACTTTGGGAAAAAAGCGATTCACAACAACAGCAAAACTACAAAAAAGTTGTTAGTTACCTATTCGAGCAATTAGTTCAAAGCTTTGAAGAAAACTGCGTCAATGTAATAATGGCGCATTTAACCGTACAGAGTGCCAAACTTTCCCATTCAGAAGTCGATTTCTACACGAAAGGTGCTTACAGTCTTTCCGAAGGGTCGATTCCTTCAGTCGCTCAGTATGTAGCTTTAGGGCATATCCACAAACCGCAACAAATTCCTAATGCCGCTCCCACTTACTATTCGGGTTCGCTCATTCAGGTCGATTTTGGTGAAGCAGAAGAAGAAAAAGGTTTTAATTTAGTTACCGTCGAACCCAATCGCCCTGCCAAAGTCGAATTTAAAGTAATTCCCTGCCATAAACCTCTAAAAGTTTTGTACTGTAACGAAAATAATTTAGATGAAATCTTGACAGCGCATCGGCAACATCCTGGCTATCTCAAAGTTATTGTCGAAATGGAAACCCAGCAAATGGGGTTAGGCGATCGCGTGCGCCGAATTTGTCCTCAAACCTTAATTATTCAACCGAAATACACCAAAACGGCAGTAGAAAGACAAACCGAATCAATCGATTATCAGACTTTCAATCCCACCGAAGAATTCGCTCGCTATTACCAAGAGCAGTCGGCAAAAAATCTCGAACCTGCTGTAAAACGGGCATTTAATGATTTGTATCAGGAGTTAAGCGATGCGTCCAATTAAACTAACCGTTGAAGGATTTACCAGTTTTCGTACTAAGCAAGAATTAGACTTTACCGAACTAGATCTGTTTGCCATTACTGGAGCTACAGGAGCAGGGAAATCTTCTTTACTCGATGCTATAACTTACGCTCTTTACGAAAAAGTACCTGGTAAAGTTACACGCAAAGCAGATATTCCAGAATTAGTCAGTCAAGGCGAACAAAGCTTAAAGGTTTCGTTTCAATTTCAACTTAAGCAAACAGAGTATAAAATCACTCGTTCTTGGAAAGATCGTCGTAGCGGAACCAAGACAAATTTTTTACTCGATCACCTCGAACAAGGACAGTGGCAACGTTGCGATCGCTCGGTAGAAGATATTCTGGGTATGGACTTCGATACCTTTACGCGAGTAATTGTACTTCCTCAAGGACAGTTCGATGAGTTTCTCAAAGGAAGCGCAGCAAAACGCCGTGAAATTTTACGAAACTTGGGAGGACTCAATATTTTCGAGGAAATGCGTCAACGTGCCAGCGATCGCGTCAAGAATGCTCAAATAAAACTAGCCGAGATTAATGGAAAAATTGAAGGACTAGAATTACCCACAGATGCAGAAATAACAACCAACCAAACCGAGCTTGAAACATTAGAGCAAAACCTTCCACAATTGACAGAAGAAGTTGCGATCGCGGGCAAACTTTTAGAAGAAGAAGAAAAATTATTAGAGCAAATTCGACGCTTAGAGAAATTACAGCAAAATTTAGCCCAGATAAACCTCAAAGAAACCGAAATCGAGAAGCTAAAACAAAAACTTAAAATAGCTCAAGCTGCAAATCGGCTTAAGTCTGATTGGGATAGGGTTCGAGATATTCGGCAGCGATTTACCAAAACGTCAGATAATTTACAGGATGCTACTGACAAATTAGCTCGTGCCAAGAGTGAATTGAAAACACAGCAAGAAAACCGCGATTGCCTTCAAGCTATTGCTAGTGAAAAAGAAGCTCAATTCGACCGAAGAAGCCAAAATTTAGCAACTGCTGAAGCCTATAGCCAACAAGAGGGACAAGCCAAAATAGAATTCAGCCAAGCACAAAATAAACTACAGCAAAAGACAAAGCAGTGCCAAGAGCGAGAAGTTGAAGTTAGACAGGTACGAGAAACAGTAACCAAAGCTCAAAAAAAACTAGAGACAGTTAATAATACTCTTGCTCAAACATCTCCAGATACTTCTCGTTTAGAAATTTTAGATATGGTAGTTCCCCTGATACCTCAATGGGAAACTGCTGTTCGTCAAGAGCAAACAGTCCGCGAAAAGCTAGATCGAACTGTTAAGGAAAAACAACAATTACAGTCCGAACATACTTCATCATTAGAACAATTAGAAGTTATTGAGGTAAAGTTACAAGAGGCTGAGTTAAGTTTAGAAGAGGCGAAAGCTAGCAACGATCGCTTCGCTCGAAAAAACCATGCAGCTATTTTACGCACTGCACTATATCCAGGTGATGACTGTCCTGTTTGTGGTGGTAAATATCCCGAAGCTCATTTGCTGCCATTCTTAACCGATGCCGAAATTATCGAACTCAAACCTTTAGAGAAGTTCGTTAACAATACTCGTCAAAATTGCCAACAAGCTCAAACTACTTTGACTCAAATTATAACGCGCCTAGAGTCGCTACAAAAACAGGAAACGAGCTTGCAGCAAGAGCTTAAAATAGCTCAAATAGAATTATCCAAGTTTCAAAATCAGATCGCAGATATTTTAAAAGCCGAAGTATGGGATAGCAAGGCTCTCAAACAAGAGCAAAAACGTCTTTCAGAGCAAAACAAAGCTTATCAGCAAGCATTGATTCAAAAACAGAAGGTTGAAGCAGAATTAGAGCGTTCAGAGCAAAGTTTAGAATTTTGTCAGAACAATATAGAAACTGCTCGTGAAGAATTGGATGCAGCAAATGCAGAAGTAGAGTATCGTCAGCAACTACTTGTTGAAATTCAAGATAAGCTTCATCAAGTTACCAATGGTAAGACTTACGATAGTCTCAAGCATGAGCTAGAAAGAGATAAAAATCAGTGGAAAATGCAAAAGCAAGAAACGGATGCTAAATTTAACCAAGCGCAAAATCACTTTACTCAAGCAGAAACTACATACAATAATTCCAATGAAAACTTTGCTCACACAAAATCTCAACAAGAGCATTTAGAAACCCAATGGCAAGTTGCACTTGCCGATAACAGCTTCACTGAAATTAGCTTTAAAGAAGCACTAGTAACTGAAACCAAACAACAAGAATGGCAAAAAGAGATCGCATCTTACACACAGCAAAAAATTGAAGCAACCAGCCGTGTTCGAGAAATTAAAGATAATATTGGCGATCGCACTACTGATGAAGCTAGTTTAACTAAGAGACGCGAAGCCAAACAACTAGCAGAGAAAAAATTAGAAGAATCACGAGAACAAAAAATAGAATTAGAAATTTGGCTAAAAAATGCAGCCACCAAACAGCAGCAAAGTCAAGACTTGCTAGAACGCCAGCAACAAGTCAAACAGCAAGAACACATCTATCAAACTTTAGCTCGCGATCTTCAAACCAACCATTTTCAGGCATTTATCCTAGAGCATTTAGAAAGAGAGTTAGTAACTCGTGCCACCGTGCTTTTACAGGATTTAACTGATTCTCGTTACGCTTTAAAAATAGAAAATGGAGAATATCGCGTTGAAGATAATTGGAATGCTGGCGAAATGCGCGGAATTCGGACTCTATCAGGAGGGGAAACTTTTGCCGCTTCTCTGTCAATGGCTCTCTCCTTATCCGAAAAATTATCGATGGGTGCTGAAATTGGTTGTCTTTTCTTAGACGAAGGTTTTGGAACGCTCGATCGCGAGACATTAGATATAGTTACGCGCACACTAGAATCTTTGCGACAGCAAGATCGTTTAATTGGTGTAATTACTCATATTCCAGCCTTAGCCGAGCAATTTACCCAAATTAAAGTTCAAAAGTCACAACTAGGATCGAATTTGCGGGTAGAACTTTGCTAGGATTATTATTTTCTATTCCCCATTCCCTGTTCCCTATTTTCCCTATTCCTTTTAAAAACCATATCTTTTTGCTAAAGCTAAAGCCTTATTACGATGTTCTTCAACTAGTTTGGGAGGAGATAAGACCATAGCGCAGTCGAGATATTTATTGACCCAAATGCCGAACTCTTTGAGCGATCGCGGTGGTAATTTGACTGAATAATCTAGATATTCTTCCTTGTGTTTTTTTATACTCTGTCGTGGATGTCGTAGCTCACCTTCCGCTATAAATCTGTTTACGGGAGGATAGAAACGTACTTTAAAATCGAGTAAATCTAGTTTTCCCTGTAATTCTCGTTGTTGCTCCTCGGCATTGCCCAAATATAATCCCCAACCATTTTTTAGAAGCTTGTGAGCATTGTCGAGACTGGTTTTTTGTTCGCTAACGTTTCTACCTTCAGAGGTAATAATCTTGAGATGGTCTTTAAAGCGATCGATTCTTTCTACCGATAAAGTGCAATCGCGATAGTCTTCATAAATTAAATACCAGGCAATATCGTAATAAATTAGCTGTAAAGGGTAGACAGAGACAAATCCAAGTTGCTCTTGCTGATAGGGATCGCGATCGCGAAAAAGCTCGATCGCCTGTCCTTTGATAATGGCATTTTCGAGTGTTTCTATTTGATGAAATAAGGTGTGTTGATATTTTCCCTTTTTCATCATTTCTTGAGGATCGGTATAGTTGATGGCGCGGTTGAGGTGTTGTCTGACGGGATAAAAAAAGTCTTGGCGATCGCCAAACTCAAACCCTTTCATTCTGCGCTTAAGTGTGTGATAAATTTTCCTCAGTTCGGGATCTCCCTGATATATTGCCTGAGACTCTAGAGCGTTAAAAGCCGCTTTTAGTTCTCGCTTATTCATTACTCCCGTACCCAAGTAATAACCCCAGCGATACATTCTACGATCTAAAATTTCATAGTCTTTAAGTAATTCTAAATCTTTGCGAATAGTCGGTATTGCAGGATAATTATCTGGTAGCTCAATTTGTAGCGATGCAGCTATTTCTCTTAGTTTGTCTCGAACCAACTCTAAAGCGTTGTGATGTTTGCCGTTAAGAGTACGATCTGGGTCGGCACAACCAATACCAGGATATTTAATCAAAGTAGTAATTAGCAGTAACAATCTTTCTAAAGACTGTGGACTATCATAGCGGTTTATTTTTGGAGAGAGGTTCATTTTTTGGGAATGGGGAATGGGGAATGGGGAATGAGGGACAGAGAATTTTCAATCCTCGATCTTAGATCTTCAGGAGATTTTTTTTGAGTCAATTGAAAGAAAATATTTGTTAAATTTGGCTCTCTAGTAACAATAACCAAGTCTAATTATAAGTTTGGGTTTTAAATTATTGCTTGAGTAAATATCGGGATTTACGAGAAAAGCTTTGAAAAACTGGCTAAATTAGTGCTGTATTTAACTATAAAAACTTTTATTCATGTATATATCAACTCGTGCTGCCGTAGTAAGAAATTTGGCGACTGCTATTACCAACGGAGCGATTACTCTAACTTTATTATTAATTGCACCTTTAGGTTTAGCTGCGGTAGTCGGCAACACTTTTTTTGTAACTGTAGCTAGCTTTTTTGTCGGTGTTTTTGCCGATATGGTTGTCTCTTGGCTGTCGATATCTCCGTCACGCCAAAATAGATTTTCTGCACCTCACTTTGATAACGATTTAAGCCATACACAACGTTCCTCTGAGATACAAAAAAGAATTTATTGAGGAAAAGTCTCTATATTTCCCAACAAGGCTGTTACGTTTATCTAAATAAAGAGACTTTGATAGTTAAGCGCAAGCAGAATATTTTGCAGGAGATCCAGATACCGTTAATCGAACAGATATTAGTTTTTGGCAACTCGCAAGTAACTACACAAGCAATTAAAGCTTGTATTCGGCAAGATATTCCGATTGTCTATCTCTCTCGTATGGGTTATTGTTACGGGCGAATTTTACCTTTAGCCAGAGGATACCGCCAGCTATCTCGCTATCAACAACAGCTATCATTTGCTGAAAGATTGGCAGTAGCCAGAGAAATAGTCATTGGTAAGCTTAAAAATAAAAATAGTCGTGTTTGGCTACAAAGACAGCAACGAAAACGAGAATCGGCAACTGTAGCCCAAACTATACTGAACTTAGAATATCTGATTTCTAAAGCAGGTCGTGTAGAAAGTCTCGAACGACTTATTGGTTGTGAGGGTGCAGCAGCAGCTAATTATTTTTCTGCTTATGGCGAAACTATTACAAATTCTGATTTTGTGTTTGTCGCCCGTCGCCGTCGCCCCCCTGGAAATCCCGTCAATGCGATGTTGAGTTTTGGCTATCAGGTGTTGTGGAATCATCTTTTAGCCATCATTGAACTACAGCAACTCGATCCCTATCAGGCTTGTTTGCATCGGGCAAGCGATCGCCACGCTGCTTTAGCTTCAGATTTAATCGAAGAGTTTCGCGCCCCAATTGTCGATTCTTTAGTTTTGTACTTAGTTAATCGTAGAATAATGAAAGTTGAAGATGACTTTACCTATCATGATGGCGGTTGCTATCTCAACAATTCTGGACGCAAGAAATATCTAAAAGCTTTTATTCAGCGTATGGAAGAAGAAGTACAAACCAATTTGGGTGAAAATCAACCTCGATGGCATATTTTGATGCAGCAGGTGAGGTTATACAAGCAGTTTGTCTATCAACCAACGCAGCTTTATCGTCCTTATTCGATTAGGTAGGGAGTAGGGAATAGAATAGACATTTTTATTATTAATGAAATATGAACTATGAATGATGAATTTTGTTTTTAATTCTGATTCATCGTTCTTTATTCATAATTTATTTAACCGCTTCTGCCTGACAGTAAATTTTTTGCGGGGCGCGATCGAAGTATTTAAACAAAGCAGGACACAACCAACCTTCGCGATCGTATTGTTGGCAGTAATACCAGTTGCCACCGTATTCTTCTGACCGCCAATCTAATTCTAAGTCGCAGCCAGGAAAGGGAGTTTGAGAAAATATTAGTTTAAAGCCTTGTTCGGCATTGGCAATATTTTTGTTTTCAACTAAAAGATCGATAATTTCTGGTATACCGTTAACAAAGGGTTCTTGCTGTAAACCTACTGCCGAGTCATCAAAAACCCAGGTGTCATGCAATCTATAGGGAAAGATTACCATTAAGGAATTGTTCATAACTATTGTCTGTAAATTGATTAGATAATAATTTTTGATAACGATAAAGTATGAATGATGAATTAGGAGTTTTAAATCATTTCCGTATTCATCATTAAATACTTAGTTTCCATTCAATTAGGCTCTCTATAAAAGAGGAACATAGGCAAAAGAAAATGAGTCAACAACAACAATATCAAAATCAAGTTTCCATTCAATTAGGTTCTCTATAAAAGAGAAACTTCGTAGACCCCGAGCGCTCACCCATTCAGGCAATCTGGGCTAAACGTCAGGGTGTTTCCATTCAATTAGGTTCTCTATAAAAGAGAAACGATGCTTACCTAAAAAAAGTACAGGCAAAAAATAGCTTTATCGGTCAAGTTTCCATTCAATTAGGTTCTCTATAAAAGAGAAACTCCCTCCATTGAAACCCAGATCTGGTCTGATGTCGAGAAAAGGTTTGCGAGGCTCAGAAAAACAGGAATCTGTAATAAGCGATTTTCCAATTTTCAAAATCTCTAAAGCCTTATACAGTAATATATCGAGGCTCAGAACGAGACTAATATAGTTACCGCGATTTTGGCTATCCCTCGCAAATTTTTCATTCAATAAAAATAAATCCATCAAAAAATCAAACAATTATCGAAGTAGGAGGTTTTGTAAGCTCATTACCGACACCCCAAGTTTTTACTTGAGAAAGATGACATAAACTTTCTTCTTTATTTTGTTCGGATAAAGAGTTTCTCCTCTACGGAGAACCTAATTGAATGGAAACTTGAGTAGTCATAATAACCTTTTATTGCTGTTAGGTGTACTTTGCAATTTCTCTTCTAAGGAGAACTCAATTGAATAGAAACGAAGTAATCAATGATGAATTAGGAATAATGAATTTTTGTCTTTAATTCCGCATTAATCGTTCACCATTCATCGTTATTTTAAAGATGTCGATCGCCGCTCAAAAAGCGATCGCTTTTTTTGTGTGAAGTAAACAAAAAAAGAAAATATTGAGTAATACGTATAACAAAAACTCAAAGCATTGTAGAGAATGGATTTTTATAGAGATATTTTTTTAGAGTGAATATTTTCATTAGGTAGTTTGTCAAAGACAAGTCGGTTACATTTGTATGCAGAAGGAAATGAAAGAAGCTAAAGCGAAATATCACTCTATTGCTTTTCTATTCCCTATTCTCTATTCACTAACTACTATGAAAACTACTAAATTTATTACTAACGTTATCTTTGCCCTTGCTGGAACATTCTTTATTTCAGGTGCAGTTACTCAAAATTCATCAATGAAAGATTTGAGCATTGGTACACTGCTTTTTACTTGCATAGTCAAACAACAGGCAATAGATGAAAAACTCGATCGCTTTACTACAAAAAATGAGTTCGCCAATTGGCAAAACAATGTATATGAAAAAATTGACAACACATCGCGATCGCTTGAGAATACTAAAAATGAACTTGATAACAAATATCAAGAACTTGAAGGTCGCGTCGGTACATCAGATAGCTATACGGCAGCAATAGAAAATTTTTCCAAGCGATCGCAGCAAATTGAAACTAAACTAGAAAAACACTTCAAAGCGATCGATAAAAATAAGCAGCAGCTTAAAGCGCAAGAAAAACAGCAAACTAATATGCGATCGCAGTTAGATAGACAAGAGCATCGAGTAAAAAAGCTCGAAAAAGACAATGTAAAAAAGCAAAAATCAAACAATAAATCTTATTCTTCATCTAAGTCTCAAAAAATAACCAAAATTTTAATTGACGAACAGCCAACTACTCATGCTTACTTTGATGGCAACAATTTTAAATGCTCTACCCATAACACAAAAATAAACTATAGAGCTTTAAAAGCATATTTGATGCCATCCAACGGCAAAATCAAACTCAATTTTTATGATGGCGTTTGTCCCCAAAGTAAAAACATCGAACTGCATTCTCACTTACGAAATCTAAATTATCGAGTTACTTGTTTGCCTAGAGTCCCTCGTCCAGAAGGTGCCTTTAAAACCGTTGGTGACGATCTCCAAATCTGTATCGATATTTTAAAAGAAGTCAAACCAGGCGATCGCCTTATTTTAATCAGTGGCGACGGTGACTTTTATCCTCTCATCGAAGAAATCAAGCAACGTGATGTGGAGGTAACAGTTATTGCTTCGCGAGACTCTGTCAGTAATAGATTGCAGCTTTTAGCAGATCGATTTGTCGATCTCGATGCAGTTAGAAACTCGATCTCTCGTAATACAGATTTAGACGCTGCCTAATTTAACGCGAGCATCAGTAATATTTGATTTTCATCTAGCGATCGCTACAAGTTCCCGATTATTATTGGTTACAACGAGCGATCGCT
This sequence comes from Myxosarcina sp. GI1, assembly GCF_000756305.1. Lineage (NCBI taxonomy): Bacteria > Bacillati > Cyanobacteriota > Cyanophyceae > Pleurocapsales > Pleurocapsaceae > Myxosarcina > Myxosarcina sp. GI1. The sequence goes on along the minus strand of NZ_JRFE01000014.1, from coordinate 510,688 downwards.
ATTCTTTTGAAACAAAATATCGCGATCGATGCAAATATTATTGAGATACTCTAAACTTATCCTCTTATGATTTTTACCCTGTTTGTGAATTTGGACAATCAATTTGTCAAATGTTGAAGATCGGACAATCAATTTGTCAACCATGACTTTAGACACTTGACCGCCATAAAAAAGCTTATAATCTTTTCTAATTGAGGTTTTTAGAGATTGACAGGAGAAGACAAACTATTTGTCAAGACGACATTCAGTGTGGCAATCGACAGTTCTGCTTGCCTTCTAGCTTTGGGTATTAAGCTATATATTCTATTGCGTAGCGATTAATAGTTTTTAATTAATTAACTTCAATAAAATTTTAATTCTGAAACATTGCATACAGTATACAAAATTGTTTTGTTCCATAGTAAGCAACTAAGAATTAAGCATATTTACAACTCAACTCGCTACATTTATAGATTTCACAATGACAATTACCAATTATGCCGAGCCAACTCCTCTAATTATCGACGATGATGGTAGCCAAGATGGAATGACCGCAGTAGCATATATGCTGGCGAATCCTCAATTTGATGTCAAAGCTATTACCATCGCTCAAGGAATTGCTCGTCCCGAAATTTTTGAAGATAACCTACTAAAAATGCTGAAGCGTTTGGACGATCTAGAAGTTCCCGTTGGCGTAGGGCGATCGACTCCATTAGAAGGTAATAATCAATTTCCCAACTTTATCCGCGATGGTGCCGACACTTTTTGGTCGCCGTATGTTTCTTTACCAGAGGAAACACCAGACGTTGCTACAGAAGATGCGGTAGATTTAATTATCGATACCATTCAAAATTCCCCCGAACCAGTGGCGATTTTAGCAACTGGTACTCTGACTAATATAGCTGAAGCTTTGCGCCGCGAGCCGAGTATAATTGACAATATTGAAATAGTTCAAATCATGGGTGGGGCTGTATTTACCGAGGGAAATTTGCCCGTACTGCCAGAGCCGCCTTATTCTACCAATACTGATGCCGAGTTTAACACTTGGGTCGATCCTGTAGCCGCCCAAGAAGTATTTGACGCTGGAGAAAAGGGATTAAAAATACAGCTTACTCCCCTCGATGCGACCAACCAAATTGAATTCGATCTCCAAGATTACCAAGCCTGGTTAGACACGGGTACTCCTGAAAGTACTATTGCTGCGGAGTTTTTAAATTATGCCCTGGAAGTCATCCAAAGCGGTAACGATCCTAACCCCGTTTGGGATTTAGTTGCTGCAATTAACCTCAGCGAACCCAAGTTCTCACCCGAAACTCCTTTACACCTTGATATCGATACCGAATCTGCCCCAGGGGATACCCAAGGTGAAACCATAGCCGTTCCCGATTTACCGCCTAATACTCTGGTATCTTTAGATCCTAGCTTTGACAACCTTAGCTTTACTGCGGATGAAGTATTTTCCTATTTAGAAGAGCTTCCTACAGTAGACGAATCAATTGAAACGGTTTTTGGCAGCGTTGGCGATGACTTAATTGATTCAAGCGAACTAAATAGCGATTTTGATGGCAATAACGATATTTTGTTTGCAGGTAGCGGTGACGACTTAATCGATGCCTCTCTAGCTTTTGGGCACAACCGTATTTATGCAGGGGGTGGCGACGATATTTTATTAGCTGGTAGTAATAATCGTCTTATTGGCAATTTGGGAAAAGATACATTTTTTATCGGTACGGGAAGCAATAATTTAGTTACTGGTGGAGTAGGTGCCGACCAATTTTGGATTCTTTCTGAGGAAGGTAGCTTTCCGACTAAGCCAAACGTGATTACAGATTTTAAGAGTTCCGAGGGAGATGTAATTGGTTTTGCCAATACCAGCCTCGACTTCGATACTTTAAAATTTGTCGCCGATGGCAACAACACTATTATTCGTGCTTTTAATACAGATTTAGCCGTACTTGCTAATGTGGAAGCGACTCAAATTAGTGAGTCTGACATAGTTTTTGCTTGAGCTTGTACCCTGCATACTAGCCAGATAAATATTGCGGAAAGGTATTAAGACAAAATTCATGATGCGATCGCGATAGGCTATTGGTACTGAGTGTTTTATATTTAATTACACCCATCTATTTATCTACGTTAAATGTATTTGCGATCGCGTCAGACAACTCATCATCAGTTTGTTTTTTACGCGCCAATTTCTAAAGCCAAAAAGACGAATCTCAGCAAAAATATTGCTGCTAAAATCCAGACGGCAAAATCGGTTTCGTGAGCTTTACCCTGAAAGGTTTTAAGCAGGGGATAACTAATAAAGCCAACAGCTAAACCTTCGGCGATTGAAAAACTGAGGGGAATAAACAAAATAGTTAGAAAAGAAGGTATCGATTCGGCAGGATCGTTCCAGTTAATTTCGGTAATGCTACCCGCCATCAAAACTCCCACAATTAATAATACTGGTGCGGTAGCAAAAGGAGGAATAGCCGAAAGTAGAGGGGTAAAAAAGATTGCCAGAGCAAATAAAATTGCTGCAACCACAGCAGTTAAACCACTGCGTCCCCCTTCAGATACGCCAGCCGCAGACTCGATGTAGGTAGCGACAGTAGAGGTGCCTAAAGCCGCACCAGCAGTGGTTCCTACCGCATCTGCCATAAATGCTTTTTCAGCATGGGGTAGTTCTCCTTGTTCATCGACAAAACCAGCCTTAACACCAACTCCTGTCAGGGTTCCTACGGTATCGAAAGTATCGACAAATAAGAAAACAAATATTACTGCTAGCAAGTTCCAAATATTGTTTTGAAATACCTGACTCAACCCGACAAAAGCCTGTCCTGCAATATTGACGGGAAAGGAGGGGAAACCAACAATACCTTGAGGCCAGGGGGCAACTCCTAAAATCCAGCCTAGTAAGGCAGTTGCAAAAATACCAATTAGCAATGCACCCTTGACTCTTCGCGCTACAAATGCGGCAGTAATTAAAATACCTGCGATCGCCATGAGGGTATTAGGAGCGGCTATATTACCCAACGTCGTAGTGGTAGTCTCACTGGTAACGATAATTCCTGAATTACTGGTCAGAGCAATATAGGCAATAAATAAACCTATACCTGAAGCAGTGGCGTGTTTGAGACAGTCTGGTATGGCAGCGACGATGCGACTACGTATCTTTGATAGGGACATGACTATAAAAATCAGTCCCTCGATAAATACTGCCGCTAAAGCCACACGCCAGTCTATTCCCAAGCCCAAGACTACCGAAAAAGCAAAGTAAGCATTGATACCCATACCTGGTGCCAGGGCAAAAGGATACTTAGCGTAGAGTCCCATTATCAGGGTAGCGATCGCCGCAGAAATTGCCGTAGCAAAAACCAACTCACCAAATAAATCTCCCGACTCTTGTAAAAAGATAGCGTTGGAGAGAATATCTGGATTTACAGCTAAAATGTAAGCCATAGTTACAAATGTCGTAACCCCTGCCAAAACTTCGGTGCGGAAATTCGTTTCCAGGCGATCGAAGCCAAAGAAACCAGCTATGCCACTCGAACTAGTTGATGATGCGTCTAGCTCGGATTTCGTTTTAGTCGGAGTAGGTGAAGGTTTCCGACTCATAGTAAATACCTCATTATTTAATAATTATTTAATTAAGATATCCTCGATACAGTATTTATTCTGAAACATTGCATACAGTCAAAAGTTAAAAGTCAAAACTAAAACCTAGATCCAATTTTCTATTACTGAAGCGAGATTTTCCCATAAACATCAACTTCATCATTAGAAAAGTTACTAGCATCGGCAAGATTATGATTGAATTTTGGCAGCGCTCCTAAAGATACTACTTGAGGAGGGCGATCGCCACTTTGTCTAGCCAGAGTTTCGGTAACGATAAACATAGCACCACCTTTTCCCCAACCAGAATCAATACCTTTACCACCAATTGCCTGATTATGGGTAAATATAGTTTTAGATAGAATTAACTTACCAGAACGGATAAAAATTCCACCACCCAAACCAGCACCACTACCGCTATAACCAACTCCACCATCGCTACCGCCAAAACCGCTTCTTCCTCCTCGTCCCGTTTTACCAGCGATTGCGCCACTGCCGCCAAAACCTCCACTGCCTCCGCCACCGCCAAAACCACCGTCACCGCCATTACCGCCATTACCGCCATTACCACTCACAACAAAATTGCCGCCATTGCCGCCATTACCAGCATTGCCAAAGCCTCCAAAACCACCGCCTCCACTGAAGACAACCGTTCCGATGCTGCCTCTATCGTCCATTAAACCAAAACTGCCAAATATCCCAGTTCCCCCATTTCCTCCATCACCACCATTGCCGCCGTTTCCTCCTTCGCTACCGCCATTGCCGCCATTGCCGCCATTACCAGCATTACCAAAGCCTCCAAAACCACCGCCACCGCCAAAAACAATGCTGCCAATACCGTTCACTCCGATGCCATTGACTCCTGCTACTGCCCCGCGATTGACCTTATATTTGTTACTGTCAGTGGCTATATCCACCTCTCGTTCTCGTAAGGGAAGCGCGGCTAAATTATTAATACCAATGCCATTAATTTCCGATGTTGCCCCACGATTGACGCGAAAATGATGGTTATCTTCACTAATATGGCTGTTAAAAGCCGTAGTTTCTAGTCTTTTCTCTTCCCATCCATCTCCTCCAACTGCCCGATTATTAGTAAAAGTAACCTCGCTTAAAATAACCGTTCCATCGTCGATAAATATTCCGCCTCCCATTCCTGCCCCCGCACCACTACCGTTACGTCCGTCTTCTCCTTTTGCCAGACCGTTGCTAATAGATAGTTTGCTAATGCTTACTTCTCCGCGTTCTATGTAAAGCACCCGATAGAGATCGTTACCACTAATAACATCGTTGCCATCACCGACGATCGCTAAATTGCTACAAATTTTGGGTAGGGGAGAGTTCAGGGCGATCGCGCCGCTGACTTGACTGAGATCGATAACATTATCATCTGGATACCGATTGGCTAGGTCGATCGCCTCTCGCAAAGAACCCCGACCAATATCGTTAGTGGTTGTCACCATAATTCGAGCAGGAATCGAGTCTAGCTCGATCGCTCTTGCTGGAGCAATTAAAAAACCCATGCAAAGCAAGATTAATAACCAAAATAGTCCCAATCTGGACAACGAACTAAATAAATTAGATAGAATATTCACAGAACAAAAATATTTTCAGTAACTTTAGCTACTTTATAAGAACAATATGCAAAAAAATTGGGAAAATTATCGACGCTGGGAACAATTACCCGAATATATAACTGCACCCCAACCTCCAAACTGGTTAACTCGATTGCTTGTCAGAGGACAGTGTTCCCTTGCTAATTCATTAGTCAGAGAAATATCTGTATCCAGAAAAGTCGAACATTTGCAAAGATGTATTAATCTGGAGCTAACTTCAGTATCTAAGGACACTCAAATTAGTGACTTTACTCTAATAGAACCTATGGGCGCAGCCAAGCGATCGCTTATTAGATCGCTGTATGGTGAATAGGGCGAACTTACAGTACGTGAGGCGCGATGAGTACAAAATTAGCTAGTTTCGATCTGGGGAATAGGAAATAGCGAACAGGGAACAGCTTATTACCTATTACTTAAAACAATTTAATTTGGTCTACCCAATCAATAACTGCTGTGATTGGCTAATAGCTCCCCCGCAACGTAAGTAGCTGCAACTGCTCGATCGTCCCCTAAAATCATCGTGGCAAATGCTTTTTCAGCTAATTCTGCCAGATTTTGCGCTTTACCGTCGGGGTTACGTAGTTTCATTATAGGTGTGGCTTGTAAATCCCAAACTACAAAATCGGCTTCTTTCTCAACCTCAAAACTGCCAATTTTATCTTCCAAAGAAAGAGCTTTAGCTGCCCCCAGTGTTGCTAAGTAAAAAGCCTGAAATACCGACAAACTCTTATTTTGCAACTGCATCACCTTGTAAGCATCACACATAGTTCGCAGTTGCGACAAGCTAGTTCCCGCACCGACATCCGTAGCCAATCCTACCTTGACTGGTGTTGTTGTTGATTTTGACTTGTCGAGTTTAAACAAACCACTTCCTAAAAATAGATTGGAAGTCGGACAGAAAGCGATCGCCGCACCCGATTCAGATAGTCTGGTAAAAGCCGAGTCATCTAATTGAATGCAGTGGGCAAAAATAGTGCGATCGCTAACCAAGCCGAATTGTTCGTATACATTCAAATAGTCTTTACTTTCGGGAAAAAGTTCGGCAGTAAACTCCACTTCACTGACATTTTCTGCCAGGTGAGTATGCACGTAGACATTGGGATATTCAGCTTTTAGCTTACCTGCTAGAGATAACTCCTCTGGAGTAGAGGTAATAGCAAAGCGAGGAGTAATAGCATAAAGTAATCGATCTAACCCGTGCCACTGCTGAATTTGTTCCCGTATCTGTCCGTAGGCAGTTGAAGCATCATTGAGTAAAAAATCGGGTGCATTGCGCGTCATCATCATTTGTCCTGCGATAATTCGCATTTTGCGACTTTGCGCCTCAGTAAATAAAGCTTCCACCGATTCTGGAAAGATAGTAGTTAAAACTACGGCTGTTGTCGTTCCATTGCGTAGTAGTTCGTCGAGAAAAAAAACGGCAATGGTGCGAGCATATTCGGCATCTTTAAATTTTGCTTCGACTGGAAACGTATATTTATCCAGCCATTGCAACAGTTGTTCTCCATAGGCACCAATCATCTCAGTTTGAGGATAGTGAACGTGGAGATCGATTAAGCCTGGAGTAATTAATTTATCTGGATAGCTAATAATTTCAGCATCACTATAGCGTTCTTTTAAGCTTTCATAACTTCCCAAAGCTTGTATTTTGCCATCTTCTACTACCAATAACCCGTCTAGTACATAGCGAATGCTATCAGATTCGGATTGATAAAAAGGATCTTCAACAAAGTCTAAAAAGGAACTACGAATAACTTTAGTAGATGATGACATGATAAAAAAACAATAAACTGCTAATTTTTTAAAAAAAAGCTTTTAGCCTTAAGCCATTAGCTATAAGCTTAATTGAGATTGACAACTTAGTAATTTTCGACCCCTTGAAGACCCTAAAAATTAACTAGTAGACTAGGGCGTAAGTAAAGCAACCTTTTAAAAATCTTAGCCTTGCTCGGTAAAGCTTTTGTCTTTTGACTTCTTGGCGAGCGTTCCCTTGCTGAGGAAACCTCAGCGGGGTCTCGCCGCTTTTAACTTTTGACTTCTGCATTGCAGTATGAGATATGTTCCTAAATTTTATTGATTTCGCCCATAGCTTTGAGATTTTTGATGTTCCTGTTTTTCTTGGGAATAAGCTTGCTTTTGATTGGTTTGATATTTGTTTGACTGCTGAGAATCTGGATAATCTTCTTGTTGAGAATATGCAGTAGCCGATTGACTTTGGCTTTGTCGATCGGGTTTTTGCTCTTGTTGGGAAGTCTGTTGAGTTTGAATGGCAATAAAATCTTGTTGTATCCAACCCTCTGACTGTTTTTCGTTCTCAAATTTGACATAATCCCATTGTTTGCCCCGATTCCCGCTTATCTGTTGCAAGACAGTGACGCGATCGCCCGTTTGTGCTTTGCCTAAAGGTGGCTTGCGTAAATCTGGTTGGGGATAAAAATTAATTGGGCGATCGCTATTGGAAGCAGTTAGAGTAGCCGATTGATTTAATTCTTGATTATTTTGATAATTGTAGGCATCGGCAGCTAAAGCCGAAGAAAAATTACCCAAACCAACTGCGATCGCAGCAACACCAGCTAAAAGACCGATGCAGACTTGCTTCAAATTCAATACTTTTGTTATTTTCATTACTTTTACCTTATTTATGCTCCAAAATTAATAACTTTCGACGTAAATTAAACTCTAGAAACTAAAAATTTCTCTAAAGCGATCGAGATAGTTCTTTCTCAGTTTGCTAAAAGTTTTACAAATAGCAGTAAGTTTCGATCGATTTTTTTTTATTTTCTGCTTGCTGTATACAGTATACTTTACAGAGTCGCCAATAATCTTTTGTCATCATAAATACAGCTTTTATACCAAAAATATATACATTATCGAAGGATACACTTACTCAACCAGTAGGCAATGACTATAGAGAACAATTCGCCAAAAAATTTCGCACAATCCCCCATAGTCTTAATTGCACCCTTCTTTTTTCTAGGCACGGCAATGGTAGCAATGAAGGCGATTATCAGTGACACTACACCTTTATTCATGGCTGGTTTTCGGCTAGTTCCTGCGGGAATCATTGTTTTACTATTGGCTGCCTGGTGGAAACTACCTCAACCTAAAACCTGGAAAGCTTGGCTATGGATATTGCTATTCTCCCTTATTGATGGAGCGATGTTTCAAGGTTTCCTGACAGAAGGCTTGGTAAGTACGGGAGCGGGTATCGGTGCGGTGCTGATCGATGCTCAACCTTTAGTAGTCGCTATTTTAGCAAGATTGCTGTTCGGAGAGTTTATTGGTTTATGGGGGTGGTTGGGTTTGAGTTTGGGAGCGATTGGTATTAGCTGTTGTGGTTTACCCAGTCAGTGGATTACGAGCCTGGCGACGGGAAATTTTAGCTTTTTACAAAATCAGTTGACTGCTATTAGCTGGCAAAGCCTAATTCAGAGTGGAGAATTTTTGATGCTTTTAGCGGCTCTCTCTATGTCTTTTGGGACGATTATGATTCGCTATGTGCGCCAACATGCAGATGTCGTTGTAGCTACGGGTTGGCACATGCTCTTGGGAGGAATTCCTTTATTTGTCTTGTCTGCTTGGACAGAGACTAATCAATGGAATAATTTAGATAGTGTGGGTTGGACGGCTTTGGGTTACGCAACATTATTTGGTACCGCATTAACTTACGGACTCTTTTTCTATTTAGCTTCCGTAGGTAGTCTTACGAGTATTAGCTCTTTAATTTTTTTGACACCTGTTTTTGCCATGCTATTTAGTTACCTATTTTTATTGGAGTCACTTACTTTTATTCAGTGGATAGGAGTGGTTTTGACCTTATTAGGTGTAGTGATGGTAATTCAAAGAGAAAAAATTAGCGAAAAACTATTTTCCTATGCTGATAAGTCAGATAGCATTGCTAACCCAAACTAGTTTTCAGGAGATTAAAAAAGAGCTTTGAGCTATAAGCCATAAGCTTTAAACTACCGCGAAGCAGTTAAAAACAAAAGTCGCTTGCTATTTAGATGAGTAAGCAATACTAATTAATATCCGTTCTTTAAATTAATTTTGAAAGTGGAATAAATAATAAAGAACGATATTTTGAAACATTGTATACAGTGTGCGAGCTAATTCTATCTCACGATAGAGAGTTGAATAAATTATGAGTTGCTAGGTTTATGGATTTGTATGGCGTTGAAACCTATCTACAGCCAAAATCTTTACAAGAAGTAAAGGCTTGGCAATCTGACTGGAATTGGTTGGCTGGCGGAACCTGGATCTTTAACCAAGCTCAACCCCAGGTAAAAACCCTGGTAGATATGGAAAAGTTTGACTGGACGGAAATAGAAATTACGCCAGAAGGTTTGACTATAGGTGCAACCTGCATCCAAAACGATCTACTGGATTTTTCTTTTCCCGAATCTTGGACTGCTACAGAAGCACTTAAAGATGCAGTGAGAGAATTGGCTTCGTTTAAGCTGTCCCATGCGGCAACGGTCGGCGGAAATATTTGTTTGGCTTTAAGTGCCAGTACCTTTGCTCCCGTGATGGTGGCTTTGGATGCCAGCTATGAAATTTGGCGACCCAATGGCGAACCATACTTTGTCGATGCAGTAGATTTTCAAACCGCACCGCAGCAGACTATCTTGCAGCCAGGAGAAGTATTGCGACGCATTAAAATTCCCGCACAGAATTTGCAATGGCAAACTAGCTTTAAACGTATGGCGGTTTGTACTGCTGGATATGCGATCGCCATTGTGGTAACAGCCTATCACACTCAAACCCAGCAGGTAAGATTTGGCATTGCAGGGAGCGTGCGATCGCCACAGTTAGTTACAGGGGAGCTTGGTAGTATATCACTACACGAACAAATGCCACCCAGTGTCGAATATCTAGAAGACGAACGCGGTAGTACTGCCTATCGTCGTCATGTTACGGGAGTACTAATGCAGCGCGGTATTACCGAATTAACTACGGGAATGAAAGGCGATCGTCGCTATTAAAAAATTAATTTTGAAACAATAGGTTGAGGTTGACCGAGAGACGGGAGGACAAGGAGATAGGGAGAAATTTAACAGCCATTTATTTATAGATAGTGTTCTTAGTTGTCAATTAGCAACTTAATTTGTAGAAACAAAGTAATATCGCGCCCTTACATAGACCATCCGAAAAATAATGCCACAATCCCTTAATTTCCAAGTCAACAACAAAAACCACAAAGCGAAATGCAACCCAGGAACCAGCTTATTAAGTATGCTTCGTAATTTGGGATATGCAGGGGTACATCAGGTTTGCGAGTCGGGTGACTGCGGTAGCTGTACGGTGTGGCTGGACGATAAACCCATTCATAGCTGTATTTATCCTGCGATGAGGGCAGATAGCCATCAGATAACCACTATTGAAGGATTGGAAAATGGCAGCTTATCGCCAATGCAGCAAGCTTTTTTAGATAAGCAGGGTTTTCAGTGTGGTTACTGTACTCCTGGGATGATTATGACCGCCAGTAAGCTAGAGTGTGGTTCGGAAGCAGAATTACGAGCAGAATTAGAAGGCAACCTCTGTCGCTGCACTGGCTATCAGGCAATTATCGAGAGCGTTCTCGAATGCGGTAAAAACAGCACTGTAAAACCGATAACCGCCAAAGAAGGACAGGTAGGAAAAGACGTTCCCAAACAAGATGGACCCGATTTAGTTACGGGAAAACCAGTATACACCGCCGACTGGTCGCCCCCAGGATTATTACATCTTAAAGTAGTGCGATCGCCCCATCCCCATGCACGTATCCGCAGTATCGATACGACTAAAGCGGAGTCTATGCAGGGAGTCGCAGCAGTTTTTACTCATAAAGATGTTACTCGCAGGGCATACAGTACCGCAGGACACGGCGCACCAGTTCCCGATCCTTTCGACCATTATTTATTGGATAATAAAGTCAGGTTTATCGGCGATCGCGTGGCGGCTGTAGTTGCCGAAACTGAAGCTATAGCCGCTCTAGCTTGCGATTTAATCAAAGTCGATTATGAGATTTTGCCTTACACGATCGATCCTATTGAAGCGATGCGGGGAGATATTGTCCTTCACGACGAACCAGAATCGAGCCAGATTCACGATGCGGCACATAATATTGCTGCTGAGATAGTATTAGAAAAAGGCAATACAGAAGCAGGTTTTGCCGAAGCCGATTTAATTGTTGAAAACACCTACACCTTACCAGCCGTCCAGCACGTACATTTAGAACCCCACGTTAGTATTACCTGGTTCGACGAAGATGGAACTTTAGTAGTTCGTTCCAGTACACAAGTACCATTTCACTGTCAGAGATTATTATCGGAACTATTTGACATTCCCAAAGAAAAGCTAAGGGTTTATAAACCACAATTGGGTGGTGGCTTTGGTAACAAACAGGAAATACTAACCGAAGACTTGTGTGTTTTAGCAACTGTAAAAACGGGTAAACCAGTCCAGTGGCGATTTACCAGAGAAGAAGAATTTACCGCTACCAATAGCCGTCATGCAATGCAGATCTGTCTTAAGACTGGGGTAAAAAAAGACGGTACAATTGTCGCTCAGGAAATGAGAGCAATTTCTAATACGGGAGCTTATGGCAATCATGGCGAAACGGTAACTTTTCTGACAGGTTGTTTTCCCCTGGGCTTATATCGCTGTGCTAACCAATTTTATAAAGGAACTGTAGTTTATACCAATACCATGCCCGCAGGTGCGTTTCGCGGTTATGGTGCGACTCAAGGCACCTTTGCAATGGAGTCTCAACTTGATGAAGTTGCCAGTAAATTAAATCTCGACCCAATAAAGCTGCGCCAGAAAAATATAATTACTGCCGAAGATGAAATTTTAATTGGCAGAGAAGAACATTTTCATATTATCGGTAGTTACGCTCTCGATGAGTGTATAGCTAAAGTTACTCAGGCGTTAGACGATCGGTCAGGAAAGAAACTGGAAACAAAAAAACATCTAAAGCGCGGTGTAGGCTTTGCCGCCACTATGCAAGCCAGTGGTTTAGCTAAAATTCATTTAGCCAGCGTCAAAATTTCCCTGTTACCTAACGGAAAATACGAACTGCGAACGGGTTCTGTAGATGTAGGTACGGGTTCGGATACTACCTTGCGTCAGATAGCGGCAGAGGTTTTGGCAACTACAGTAGAAAACATAAGTTTAGTTGCTGCCGATACTCACAATACGCCATTCGATGCTGGTTCTTACGCCTCCGCTACCGCTTTTATTTCGGGACAAGCCGTAAATTTAGCCGCTCAAAAATTGCGATCGCAACTTCTTAAAACCGCTGCCAAGATTATGGAAGTCAAGCCAGATAAATTAGAGTTAGACGAAGATAAAGTATTTAATTCCTCAGCAAATATATCTCTCCAGCAATTAGCAGAACGAGGAGAACTAATTGCTGTAGAATTAGAACACACTAGCGATCGCGCTTCTCTAACTTTTGCCTTTATGGGTGTAGAAGTTGAAGTAGATACAGAGACGGGCAGAATCACCGTCTTGCGCTGCGCCGAGGCGATCGATATCGGTAAAGCAATTAATCCGCGTATGTGTCACGGACAGGCAACGGGGGGTATAGTTATGGGCTTGGGATATGCCCTAAATGAAGAACTGCGCTTTGACGAACGAGGCAAGATACTTAATCCCTGCCTGCGTACCTATCGCATTCCTGCGGCTACCGATGCCCCACCAATGGATGTATTCTTAATCGAAAAAGCCGATCCTTACGGTCCTTTTGGTGCTAAGGGTATTGGCGAAATTGGCACCAACTGCACTGCACCTGCGATCGCCAACGCCGTCGCTAACGCTACAGGAGTACGCCTAACTCAATTACCGATGATTCCCGAACGAGTATGGCAAGCAATAGAAAAAGTGGCAAATAGCAAGTAGAAGGTTTTGATAAGTTTTGGCTTTTAATATCAAATTAACACTAACAATTTAAGACTAATGACCAATAACCAAAGTTTCTATCAACAACTTATAAATGTTCTTCAAAGAGAATCGGTAGTAATGGCAACTATCGTTAAAGTTATTGGTTCTGCACCGAGAGAAGTTGGAGCAAAAATGGCAGTATGCGGTGATGGTAACATTATTGGTACAATTGGCGGTGGTGCGGGTGAAGGAGAAGTAATAGAACGATCTTTGAAGGTACTAGAGACAGGAGAAAAGCAGCTTATCGAAATCGATCTTACTGGTACGTCAGGAGAAGATGTGCGGGGTATATGCGGCGGTAAAGTAAAAATATGGCTAGAAAAATGGTCGGAATGGGAAATTGCCCTTGTCGAGCAAATTTTGGAGTCATTTAGATTGGGACAGACTGTTAAGTTAATTACTCCATTTACTAAATACACCCGACCTTATTTAATTGGAGACTTAGACTTTTCACGGGAACGAGATTTTTTTAGTGAATTAGAAAGTTTACCCCATCTTCAGTTTATTGAAACTATCCAACCCTCACCTACTTTACTAATAGTTGGCGGTGGTCATGTAGGTGTAGCTTTGGCGAAAGTTGCTAGTTTAGCAGGATTTCAAATTGCCGTACAGGACGATCGCGCTGAATTTGTTACTTCGCAAAGATTTCCTCAAGCACTGCATTTGTTTCAGTCTATTAACACTGCTTTAGATACTCTTGCCCAATCTCAGCTTTATGTTGCTTTAGTAACCCGAGGCTATCCCCAGGATCTCGAAGCGATGCAGACTCTTTTACAACGTCCTGTAGTTTACCAGTATATCGGCGCGATCGGCAGTCAAAAACGTATTCGTACCCTCTATCAAGTCTTACAGCAGCAGGGAATACCTTTAGAGAGATTACAAGATATTTATGCACCTATCGGCTTGGATATCGGTGCCCTTACACCCGAAGAAATTGCCGTAAGTATTTGCGGCGAATTAATTAAAGTGCGTCGTGGCGGTACGGGTAAATCTCTTTCCCAAAGGTTACAAAACTTATCAGCGCGATCGCGGATTCATCTGGAAGAATTAGCTTATGCGCCACTGCCCTAATCGAGATTTCGCGCTAATTTTGGCGGCTGGTTTTTCTACCCGCATGGGTATTTGTAAAACTTCACTTCCCTGGCACGATAATAGAACCTTGCTACGCTACCAGGCAGAACAGTTTTTACAGACTGGCATTACCCCAATTATCGTGCTTGGTTCGCATAATGCCCAACGTCAAGTAGATTGTCCCGATGGTAGCCGAGTTGTAATTAATGAGTGTAGTCAGAACGGTAAAACTAGCTCGATTTTAACTGGCTTACAACTTCTTCCTCAACACTTCTCTAGCGTTATTATTTCCGCCGTCGATCAGCCGCGATCGCTTTGTATCTATCAGTCTTTACTGCAAACCTATCGACAAAAACAAGCTTTAATTGTAGCCCCTTGTCATCGAGGGAAATTAGGACATCCTTTATTATTTAGCGATCGCTTACTACCAGAACTAAAAAACATTACTGAAGCTAGTTTAGGCTTACGTCGGGTTGTCAACAAGTTTTATAATGCGATCGCTAAAGTAGAATTTAGCACCTCAGAAGTTATATCGGACCTTAATACTCGCGATCGCTACCAATTAGAATTATCTAAATATCAAGTAGCTAAAAGCTAAAAGCTTTAATTTAAGTTTGCTCTATCAGCGATCGCAACAATGTATCGATCGATATAATTGTTAAGAATTTTGTAGCTGAATCTCTCTTAGGAACGAGGGGATTCAGTAAATATCATGGAATCTTAAAAGAAATAGTTTATAGAAATCCCAATTTGGAGACAACAATGGCTGACATGACCACTCTAGAAACAAAGCTTGCAGATCTCAAGCTGTTTCAAAACGTTTTAATTGAAAATGCTCAAAAACTAGTAGCAGCGACAGATGATAGTAAAATCCGCGAACGGCTAGAAAAAATGATGTCTAGCGATCGCGAAAATCTTAATTCTATCGAAGAAGCCATTTCTAAACTCGGTAGTACCGCAGAACCTCGTGACATCACTCAAAAACACGCCGAAAAGGTCGGACAAATGATGGATGGCTCCGAATTAAGCCTGTATGATAAATTTTTTCAGCTAGAGTTACTAAAGCATCAACAGACTATGACTGGCTTGGTAATTCATAAAGTTGCTCAATCATTAGACGATAAACTCCAAGATGCAGTAGAGCCTTTGAATAAAGTAAATTTTGAAAATCGCGCTCATCAAGAAATTCTTAAAGGCATTCTTTACTTTGTCGGAACAAGAGAAATGGCTGGTAAAGAACCAGATATGGGCATTTGGGGCAGTGTCGAACAAGGTATTGCTGCTCTTAAAGGTGCGGTAGGCAGCGCGACTAGCTAAACTCTCATAATTTGGTATTAATTTAAAACTTATAGAGCGATCGCCACTTTTTAATCAGGCGATCGTTTTTTATTAGATGACCTAAAATGTAGCGATCGCGACTGATTTTCTTTTGTCTTCCTCATAACCTAAACGATAGCAGCACTTGTTATGACAAGTGAAGATTTATTTGGAGGACTAACTCGTGTGCGGCATTGCTGGAATTATCTATCGCGATCCTCAACAATATTATCGTTTGGGCAAAGATTTACTTAGTGCGATCGCGCCACTAGAGAGTAGAGGAACTGATTCTTGTGGAGTAGGCGTATACGGCAAAAGAGTCGAGCCTCCTAAAATCAAACTAATCTTACGCATAGAAAGTGTAGTTTGGAAAGAACTATCAGAATTGCTCGATAGATGGGCAAAAATCAACGAGTTAGAAAAGATTCATGCAGGTTTTCGGGTCGAATTAGAGCTACGAAACAACTGCACCATTGAAGATTTAAAAAGCCAACTAGTAAAACATTTACCTCAAGTACACCTGCAAAGCAGCGGACAACAACTAGAAATTTATAAAGAAGTAAGCGATGCTGCTAGTTTATTCGCCAAGTACAATCTGACAGAATTTACAGGTAGTCACGGACTCGCTCATACACGGATGGCAACCGAATCAATGGTAGATAATCTACGGGCACATCCTTTTAGTGCTGCACCAGATATGTGTATCGTTCACAATGGGCAAATTGCTAATTACTACAAACTGCGCTTTGAGTTAGAACGCAAAGGAATTTTGTTTGAGACAGATAACGATTCGGAAGCGATCGCTAATTATCTGCGTTACCAGTTACTTCAGGGTAAGACATTAGAAGATTCGTTAGCGAGTGTTTTAAAAGACTTTGACGGTACCTATACTTTCTTAGTAGCAACGCCAGATAAAGTCGGTTTGGTCAGAGACAAGTATGCTGCCAAACCCGCCGCAATCTATGAATCGGATACTATGGTGGCGATCGCCTCAGAACATCGAGCTTTACTCAATATACCAAGTCTCGATCCTAACGGGTCAATTCGCGAACCCGATGCGGGAGAAATTAATATTTGGTCGGTAGCGGCTAATTCGGCTGATTTTCCCTCTCAGGCGAAGGTTTTTATTAATAGGTAATAGGTAATAGGTAATAAATTATTATTTGCTACTTGCTACTTATAAAGCTTTCCCTGTCGGTTCATTAACGTCAATTTAGATAACACAATTTGCGATCGCTCGAAACAATTATGCAACAACCAACAGTTTTACAGGATACGGTCATTGACTGCGAGAAATTAAGTACCAGAGAAATCAATCAGCAACTAAAAGCTATGGTTGCGGAAGGAATTGACAGGGTGAAATTAGTCAATCCTGCTGGCAAGCATAATTTAGCAGTAGGGATGACAGAGGCGATCGCTATTGAGATTGACGGCTCGGTAGGTTATTACTGCGGCGGTTTGAGTAGTGGTATAAACCTGAAAATATCAGGTAACTGCGGCTGGTCGTTGGGAGAAAACTTAATGGACGGTCAGATTATCGTTCGCGGTAATGCTTCGGCTAATGCTGCCGCGTCTGCTCATGGAGGCAGAGTTTGCATTCTGGGTAATGCAGGAGCGAGAGCGGGGATTTCTCTTAAGGGTGGGACTTTAATTGTTACTGGTAACGTGGGTTATGGTTCGGCATTTATGATGCAGGAGGGACGCATAATTATCTGTGGCGATGCGGCGGGAAATTTAGCCGACTCGATTTATGAGGGAGCGATTTATGTTGGGGGAAATATTACCTCTTTGGGAGCCGATGCCAAGCTCGAACCGATGACGGCGGAAGACTGGCAGTTTTTAAAGACGGAATTGAATAATCTAAAAATCGATCCTCGCACCTATAGCTTTAAAAAAATAGTTTCCGCTAAAGAATTGCATCATTTTAAATCAGAAGATTGGTTCAAATTTAAGGATGCGTATTAAAAAAGGCAAAAGTTAAAAGTCAAAAGGCAAAAGTTTTTTTAATATTTCCTGCTTTATAAGCAATTTAAAAAACATTAATAATGATAGATAAACAAACTTTAGAGACTAGCAGTACCTATAATCCTCAAACCATTAAAGCGATTCAGGAAAGAGCCGAACTCGGACGCTACTTGATTCGGGGCTATGGTGCTTTTCGTAATGTTCCGCGCTTTGACGATCTGGTTTTTTTGACGGCTTCTCTAACGCGCTTTCCCTTAGAAGGTTATCGAGAGAAATGCCAGACCAAAACAGTGTTAGGAACTCGCTATGCCAAACGCCCGATGGAATTGGAAATTCCCATAACTATTGCGGGGATGAGTTTTGGCGCACTGTCGCGTAACGCTAAAGTAGCTTTGGGACAGGCAGCGACTTTGGTAGGAACTTCTACAACTACGGGTGACGGGGGTATGCTGCCAGCAGAGAGAGAAGCTTCGTCTAAACTGGTCTATCAATGTTTGCCTTCTCGCTATGGCTTTAATGTTAAGGACTTAAAAAAAGCCGACGCGATCGAAATTGTCGTAGGACAGGGTGCTAAACCTGGGGGCGGTGGTTTACTACTCGGTCAAAAGGTAAGTAAAGTGGTAGCTGGAATGCGAACTTTACCCGAAGGAGTCGATCAGCGATCGCCCTGTCGCCATCCTGACTGGGTAGGTGCTGACGATCTGAGAATCAAAATCGAGGAGTTGCGGGAAGCAACGGACTGGCAAATTCCTATCTATGTCAAGATGGGTGCTACCCGCGTTAAGGACGATGTCAAATTAGCGGTTAAAGCAGGGGCAGATGTAGTAGTCCTTGACGGTATGGAAGGGGGAACGGCAGCTACTCAAAGTATTTTTCAAGAACATACGGGGATTCCTACCCTACCAGCTTTAGCACAGGCAGTAGAGGCACTCAAAGAACTCGATGTTTATGGCGAGGTGCAGTTAGTTATTTCTGGCGGGATTCGTTCGGGTCCCGATGTGGCTAAAGCCTTGGCATTAGGCGCGGATGCGGTAAGTTTGGGAACTGCTACCCTAATTGCGATGGGCTGTAACAAACCAGTTTATATCGAGGATTATCACAAGCTAGGTACGGAACCCTATCACTGCCACCACTGCCATACGGGAATGTGTCCTGTAGGCATTACTACACAGGATGAAGAATTGATGCAGAGATTGCCAGTAGAACAGGGAAGGATTTGGGTAGCTAACTACCTACAATCGATGATGATGGAGGTTCAAAGCCTCGCGAGAGCTTGTGGCAAATCCGACATTCACAACTTAGAGCGAGAAGATTTGGTGGCATTAACCTTAGAAGCCTCGGCAATGACTAAGTTACCCCTGGCAGGAACAGATTTTGTAATGAGATAAATTTTATCCCTAACTGTAACCAATAGTGCGGTTTCTATTAGGCGCGATCGGATATGGTTTTTAGAAAGCTATTAGCCGATCGCTCAAAATATTTAAACTTATTCTAATTCGAGACATCTAGACAAACTACAAATAAAGCTAACAGCTTAGAGCTAATAGCTTAAAGCTATTTATATAACAAGGAGTAAGATCGTGATTGCAACTTTAACTGCTAGTAAAACTTTAGTTCAACTTGCAGAAGAATTAGAACTAAAATTTTTCTTAGTATCCTACACCGATCTTTTAGGGGGAACGCGGGCTAAGTTAGTTCCTGCGGCTAAAATTGCCTCCGTCGAAGAATCTGGTGCTTTTTTTGCTCCCTTTGCCTCAAATTTGGGACTAGGACCCGATGCAGGAGAAGTAGCAGCCATTCCCGATCCCAGCTCTTTAATCGTTTTACCCTGGCAGCCCAATGTTGCCTGGGTGGCTAGCGATGTTTACCTCGACGGAGAACCGTTTCCTGCTTCGCCGAGAATTATTTTCAAGCAGGTTCTAGACAAATGCCATAAGCTCGGTTACGAACTAAAGACAGGCGTTGAAGCGGAATTTTTCTTACTCAAAGACACTGATAATGGCTTGCAAATTGCCGATAGTAAAGATACTGCCGTTCGTCCCTGCTATGACCAAATGAACCTGATGCGTCAGTTCGATTTTCTCTCTACGATTATTGAATACCTCGAACAGTTGGGCTGGGAACCCTATCAATGCGACCACGAAGACGGTAACGGACAGTTTGAAATCAACTGGAAATACAGCGATGCTCTAACTACGGGCGATCGCCACGTCTTTTTTAAGTATATGGTTAAAACCCTGGCAGAACAGCGAGGACTGACGGCTACTTTTATGCCCAAACCATTTTCTAACCTGACAGGCAACGGCGCACACCTACACCTCAGTCTCTGGCAGGGCGACAATAATGTATTTGCCGATGCTAACGACGAAATGGGCTTATCTCAGCAAGGCTATGAGTTTTTAGGCGGAGTCCTCAAACACGGACGGGGTTTGACGGCACTTTGCAACCCCACTATTAATTCCTATCGCCGTCTCGGTGCGACTACGACTACTTCTGGTAGTACCTGGAGTCCCCGCTACATCTCCTACGGGGGTAATAATCGCAGCCACATGATTCGCATTCCCGAAGCTGGTCGTTTTGAGTGTCGCTTGGTAGATGGTGCCGCTACGATGTATCTCGCACAGGCAGGCATTTTAGCCGCAGGTTTGGTAGGCATGAAAAATCATACTTCTCCAGGGGAACGCTTAGATGAAAATATGTTTGCACGCGGTTTGGAGTTTACCGACTTAGAAACTATACCAAACACCCTATATGAAGCTTTGCAGTGTTTGGAAGCAGACGATCTGTTGATGACTGTTTTAGGAGAAATGGGAGCCAAAACCTATCTCGACTTCCGCCATAATGAATGGAATTCTTATTCTAGTGAAGTTACGCCTTGGGAATTTAAACAGTATATCGATAGCTAACGTGGAAATTATTTTAGTTGCCCGCGATATTTATCTAACCTTTCATAAACTCTATATTCGATAGGCAAACTTTCATAGGTAAGATAATAATTCTGATTCCATTCTGCGAGATATTCATTAAACCAAATTTCTTCAGGGATGAGATCGTGCGTGTCTGCTTTACCTTTGTTGTGACTCAAATGTATTGCTCCTACCGAACCCGAATTAATTAGATTCAGGCAAGTTTCTCGTGTCGCTTGACTATTTCCACCATGCCAAATATTTACATGAGACACATCTAGCAGTAAAGGAAAATCGACTAAGGTGCGATCGCTAGAACACCAATATTCAGTTGTTACCCCCAGCTAAATTGATAAAATCTTCCCCTGCAACAGCAAAGACGAGATCGCCGTTGCCATCGAAATCCGCTAGTAACTCGATATCGATTTCATCATCCTCAGCGTTCCCATAAACAGTCACTTCACTTCAGTGAGATACTCAAACTCTTCCCCAGGCAATGGGGGCGTACTTTTAGGAGAGAAGCGAAATTGGGTTGCCTGCTCGTAAGAGTAGGCTAAGCCCAGTATGGTCTGGTTCGCTGTAAGGACACTCCGTAAAGGACATAGTAACTGGCAATCCCTCTTCACTGTCTTGCCCTTACTATCTTATGCTTCCCCTTCGCTAATTACTCTTAATCGCACCAGGCGATCGCCCGATTCATCTAAATAAACTTCGATAGTGTCGTTGGTTAGAGTTTCCAAACAGGTTAACAAAGATCTTAGGTGAGGGTTGGATGCACCAGTTTCTACATACAGGCGATCGGCAACATTACCCAAACGTTTCCAAGTAGTATAGAGTTTGCCTACAGTCTGCTCCAAGTTAGTAGCCTGCTTGACTAAATCGGCGGCAGTATTAATGCAGTCTAATCTTAAAGCTTCTTCTAATGCCATTTCCAAATCGATCGCGGAGTCTCTAATAGTTTGTACCTGAGCGCAAGCATCGAGATATTTTGCCAGATTTTTGGCTTCGCTAGTCATTAGCTTAACCGTATCGATGTCGGGACTGGCGGCAATCTCTTTTCTGATTTCGGCTAAATGGGAATCTGGCAGTTTTTCCATCTCTCTAACTAACGGTGCGAGATGGCGAGCGGGTAAAGAACCTTCGGTTGCTTTTTCTTTTACTTCATCGGGTAATAATTCCGAACTCATTGCCGTCCATTCATCGGCAAGCTGTTTTACTTCACGACGGGTAATGCGATCGCCCTGTTGAGCCGCTTCGCTGACTAACTTTTGAATTTCTGGTTCGGCTTTGGCAGTTTCCACAAAAGCCCGTTTGCTAAAGTTGTTGATACTATTAGGGTCTAGCTGCCCTTCAGCCAGCAACGTATCGGCACTATTGGCTAACTGTATCAGAGCATACGCCTGGGACTTGGTAATTTCACGATTTTTTAACCAGTTGATAAAGCCAGCACCCCTGCCTTCACCACCTTTTTTTTCCCGATCTCTTACCGCTCTTAAGATCCGCCCCCGCCAAATATCGGTTTGCAAATCGAAGCGTTCGCAGATGCGCCAAAATGTATCTAGCTGCTGTTGAAAATCAGATTCCCGTATCGCTTCATCTTCGGGATCTGGTAGATCGAAATCAAAATCTATAGGAGTCTCTAGAGCAGCAACTATTTCTTCTTTAGGTATGGAGTTGCCGTTCAAACCATTCACACCAACACTTTCAGGCATTTATCAATTTATTTATTAATTATCAGCTATTAATTATCCTATGCTCTACAGCGATCGCGAGCAAAAAAACAGTAAAAAGTAAAAAGTATATTTAGGCTTTAGGGAACGGGGAACGGGGAACGAGGAACGGGGAACAGGCAAGAGCCAAGAGCCAAGAGTAGAAACTTTTTACTCGCTACTTGCTACTCGCTACTCGCTACTTACTATTCCCCTTCCATTGCCTGCTTGCCGTAATTAACTTTCCATAAACAGCTAGAAAGAAAATTAGTAATTACGTGAGCTATTATTGGCACCAAAAGATTTCCTGTAATCAGAGTACAGTAGCCCAAAACAAAACCAACTACAGTCGCCCAGACTACATAAGACCACTGACTGGCACCACTAAGGTGCAGAACGCCAAATAACAGGCTTGAAACTATTAGTGCCGTCCAATTAAAGCCGAAAGCAGGAAGCATCATACCGCGAAACAATAATTCTTCGCTTAAACCAGGTAATAATCCCAACCAGATTAAATCTCCCCAAATCAATGGTTTGATGATTAACTTCAGGTAAGCTTCAGCACTCCGACGATAGGCAGGCCAAATACGATAGATTATGCTGCTACTGATAATAATACTTGCTGCCGTGCCTAAACCCCATAACAGAGCTTGAGAGTTAAACTCTACTGGCAGTAGTCGAACCGAGCTAAATTTCTGCCATACTTTAACGATTGTCAGCAAAATAATTGCTGTCACTCCCATGACAACTAAAATTTGAGTTCGGCTAAGGGGTTCTATTTCGGGACTGTTTGAATTTGCCACGGATTTTTTTATGATAAGCAACGAAGAGAGGATATAGAGGGCGCGAAAACTCGAAAATCGACACCCGCTCGCATTGAAACCAAAACTCCCAATGCCTCCAAATAAGATTTTACTCTAATGGTTTTAACACCTAAAGGTTCGGGAGGGGTTTGCATTTGGGTAAAGTTGTCACTAACGCTAATAATTTTGGTAGTTGGAGAATTACTAAAGCTCAAGGTAGCACTACCACCACAGGCTGTATGAGGTATTATTAGTGCATCTACTATATCAGACCAAATTGTTTGGGAATTAAAAGTACGATTGTCTGTAAACTGAGGCGCACGACTCAAACCCACTAAGACACAGGGTAAAAAGGTATAGCCTAGTTCTTCAGCGGCAGCACGGGGCGAAACTTGAGGATCGACTGGTAAAGGCATTAAAGCGGGAGCGTGAGCGGCAGGAATTTGAAACTCACGCACGATTAAATGAGAAATAACCGCTTCTGCCCCTGCCAAACAGTCTACTCCTCTTCCATAACGATAGTTTTGTAGTTCGGGGCTATCTTCATCATCGGGGAATCGAGCCACGACAGCGATCGCTTCTGCCCCTGCCTGAGTAATTAGTTTATCGGCGGCTCTCAATAGACTATCGGGATTGCCAATAGTACCCCAGCTAGCACCGCTACTAGCAGTACGCAATTCTACTTTTAAAGGAGCGTCGGTAACAACATAATCGCTCAGGCTCAAGCCCAAAGTCGCTCTAGCTGCATCGGCAGCTTGCAGGTGTCGCAGGCGTAGTTCTGGTTCGATACCGCAATCCAACAGCAACCCTACCTTATTTTGCCTTACTGGAAGTAACCCCCAGTCACCTGCGGCAAAGCGATCGAGTCCATAGCCTTCTACGTACAGAGTATTACCCTGGGGATAATATAGCTGTGCGCCGTTAAGTACATTGGGATGGGTAATCAGGCGATCGCTTATTTGTGCTATGGCGCGGGCTACTGGCAAAGCATCGCCAGCATAACCGCCAATTGCCGCTCCTACTCCCGTGGGAACAATTAAAACTACTGTAAAAGGCTTCACAATTATTTTGCTGCTTTGTCACTTTGAGTGACAATCGCCTCTACCGTAACTTTTTCATTTTCTTTGTCTACTTTGGTAACTGCCCAACGCAAAGGATTGCCATGTTGAGATAATTGAGCTTCAATTTCCTGTTGTAAAGGTTGTGATTCTTTTAAATCGATTTCAGCAGTAATAAAGTGAGTAGTCATTGGTATTTTGCTATTAAAAGGCACTAGTAAATATTTTCTAGTCTATAGGCTGTTGATTGTAGAATAAAAAGTAATAGTTAATATTTTTTTATTATTTGTTAATTTTCTGTATTGTTTGAATTACAGGGATACTTTTAGAGTTTCGTTACGTCTAGATCTTAATTAGTCAATCAATATAGTATATCGTTGCGATTTATTAGAAGCCGCTCGCCAAGACACTGTTGTGCTGTGACGAGCTTTTTTTAACTTCCTTCTAGTTCGCTGCGATTTTTGGTCGTGAGGTTAATTCGAGTATTCACCAGCAAAAAATTTGGCTCTGTATAACCTATTGTTGCCTCGATTTCAAAACTATCAAAAATTAGTGGTTCGGATTGCCGAGGTTTCCTCGGCAATAGAAGAACCAGTGATTTCACCTTGTCAACCATGAATTAATTATTTTTATGAAGTCTTTAAATTTATTTCTAGTTATTTTAAGTATTGTCTCTGCTCCTGGTACTGCTCTAGCTCAAGGTGGTTTACAAAATTTAGATTTGCCAGCTACTCGTACAGAAAAGGTAGAAACAGAGAATTCTGCTCGAGAGGAGAACGAAGAAGTTAATAACAATGACTCTGGCGGTAAACCGATAGAAACACCCGAAACATCTAAAGAGCAAACTTCGGAAGTTACTACCTCCGATAAGCCTAGCCCAGAAGAAATTGCTCGTTTAGAAAAATTAGCCGCAGCAGATAAACTTTACCTTCAAGGAAACAAAGCCGAAGCAGCAACTTTGTATCGAGAAGCTAAAGAACCTTGGGAACAGGAAATCAAACATAATGATGAAATACTAGAAGCAATTTACGATCCTGCCAAACTAAGTCCTGGAGGCAAAGTTTATTGGCGCAATTATCAACAGGGCAAAAAACAGCAGTTAGAAAGTAAAATTTTTAGTTCTTTAGAACTATTAATCGCTCAACAGCCAGAATTTATTCCTGGTTACACCGAGTATGCCAAAGTTTTAACTCAATATGACAGAGAACCAGAAGCTTTACAAATATTAGAGCAAGCCACCAATTTATATCCCAGCGATTCAAAACTGCTTAAAGCCAAAATGCAGGCTGATGTCGCTGCCGAAAAGTGGTTGGAAGCATCAATTGCGGCGCGGCAGTTTGCCTTATTCAATCCCAATAGTCCTAAAGCCGAGGAATTTACTCAACTAGCAGACAAATACCTAGAAGAATATAAGAGTGAGTTACGTTCGGACATGACTTGGAATGCCGTTGGCAACGTTATCGCAGGAGCGGCAGGTTTTGCGTTAACGGGCAACTTATTTGGACCTATTTCGGCAATTGAAACCACCGTATTAATGTTGAGAGGAGAATCAGCGGTTGGGGAAGGTTTTGCCAAACAGGTTCAGAAGCAAATTCCCATGCTGGAGAATGAAGAAGTATTGAATTACGTGCGGAAAGTTGGTAGTAATATTGCTGAAGTTGCAGGTAGAGATGATTTTGAGTACGAATTTTATGTGATTATGGACGATCGCCTCAATGCCTTTGCCCTGCCAGGAGGTAAAGTATTTGTTAATGCTGGTGCGATTATGAACACGGATACCGAAGCGGAACTGGCAGGTTTACTCGCTCACGAAGTCTCTCATGCAGCCTTATCTCATGGTTTTCAGTTAGTTACCAAAGGTAATTTCACCGCCAATGTGGTGCAATACGTTCCCTATGTAGGCAGCACGGCTACCAATCTTATAGTTCTCGACTACAGCAGGGGTATGGAAAGACAAGCAGATATTTTTGGTACGAGAATTTTGGTTGCGGCTGGCTATGCTGCCGATGGTGTCCGCAATTTAATGGCTAAACTAGATGAAATCAATAAAGCAGAGGATAATCCTCATCCTCCCGCCTGGCTATCGACTCACCCCGACAGCGAAGACAGAATTAGCTATATGGAAAATTTGATTGTCGATCGCAATTTAAATCGTTATGCCTATGAGGGGGTAACCAAACATCAGGAAATGAAAGCAAAAGTTACCAGTCTCTGGCAAGAGTTCTTACAAGAAAAATGTAGCGATAAAAAAGAGCGCGGCGTAACTGTCGATGAAGAAAAATGTAAGGGAATAAAAATTAAAGAAGAAGTAGATAATGATGAGAAAGAAACCGAAGAATAAGCGCAGCTAATTCAACTCGATCGTCAGTTGCAAAATTTAAGGGAAAGGTGGTTTATAAATTCCTTTCTCTTTTTTGTTTGTAAATTGGCATTTATCTCTATTGACTTTTAATATGAAACACCTAAATGTTTGCTCCAAAAGGATGAGGTTTGGGACTGGGGATTGGTGAATGGGCAAAAGTTCCTAATCTCTAATTTCCGATCCCTATTATTTATGTAGCATTCTTTTTTGGACTTTATATACTTTTTTAAAATGGTCGGATATTTGGTTTTTCAATCGAGATAAATAGCAATAAACGGGTAGTATTCGATCGCTACTACAGATACATTTAAGTTTATACAATCCAAGCGATATTAGTTCGATTGAATGAAATTCTCCTTAGACAAAACATTTAGCGACCGCGAAACTTATGAACTTATTGCTAAAGCAATTGCTTTTATGCGCCAAAATCATTGCCAACAGCCCGATCTAGAAACTATTGCCCAACAAGTAAACCTTAGTAAGTATCATTTTCAAAGATTGTTTACTCAATGGGCTGGCATTAGCCCAAAGCGTTTTTCGCAATATCTCACGGTGGAATATGCCAAAGCCCAAATAGCTAAAACAAAAAATATTTTGGAGTTAACCTTAGATGCTGGTTTGTCAAGTCCAGGGCGATTACACGATTTGTTTGTCAATCTAGAGGCTATGTCGCCTGGTGAATTTAAGACGAAAGGCAAAGGACTGCAAATACGGTATGGAATCCACGATACTCCTTTTGGTATTTGTCTTATTGCTAAAACAACTCGTGGCATCTGTAATTTGCATTTTTATGACTCAGTTGATGAGACGGTAGCCGAAAATTGTCTTCTCGGGGAATGGACTAATGCAGAACTTATCTACGATTCACAAGCAACAAAAGAAACTATCGATCGCATTTTTCAGCCTACTGAGGTTGAAGGATCGGCTTTGATTCTTCATGTCAAAGGAACTAATTTTCAGATTCAAGTTTGGCGAGCACTTTTAAAAATTCCTTTGGGTAGTATTGCTACATATCGAGGACTAGCAACATTAATCAACCGACCAAATGCTGCCAGAGCAGTTGGTAATGCCATAGGAAAAAATCCTGTTGGCTATCTAATTCCCTGTCATCGAGTAATTAGAGAGTCGGGCGAGATGGGTGGCTATAGATGGGGAACCGAAAGAAAGTCAGCTTTATTAGCCTGGGAAGCCAGTCAAAACAAAAGTTTGAAGTAGAATTCACTATAAAAATATCCGCTCTTGTTGGGCTTTTACTGCAATTGCAGTAAAAAAGTTTTTTTAGAATTAAGTGCAATCCCAGTTATATAAGATTTCAGTAAAATCTAGTTTTTCAAGTTGCGATCGCTTAATAAAAAAGTTAGCAATACCATTATCACCCCATACAATCTCGCATCCGCTTTCATTACTATCGCTGTCTATTTGTAACAATAAAATATACGGCTCGTTTTGAGATAAATCGCGACGTGGATCGTCTTGTGTAAAAGAAGGATATCCTAACAATTTATGTCCAGCAGAATTAAATTTATCCCAATATTCATCTAATTTTTCATAATATTCATTGTTACGATTGTGAGTATTGAAAAAATCAAATTGATAGTCACTTGGACTAATTGGAGAAGAATCCAGATTGAATTTAAGCGCACAACATCCCTGAAATGGCAACAGCCAATATTTGGATTCAAGTTTTGGCAAGAAACTAAAATCAGTCAATAAATTGTTTATTTCCAGATCCACTTCAGGAAAATATATAACTCTAAATTCATCTTGTTTAAAAGGTTCTTCAAAATCACAACCGTAATAGTCTAAATCTGCTGCTAAATAAAACTGTAATATTCCTTTATCTGGTAGCTTTTCAATTTTGGGAATCTCTGCAAAATTAATCTGCGCCAGTAAATAAAGATATTTGCCATCATAGCTTTTAGGATACTCAAAATCTTGAGGCATATAAGGATGACCACCAAACTTACTCTGCCACAAAGTAGGGTTATTATTATCGGTTAATTCTATTTTGATATAGGGTTGGATTGTAGCTTCAATAGCACCACGATAGGATTCTAATTTATCGGATAGTTCGACGTTGAGTTTGTAGTTCATATCAATTTTTTTTAAATTTATCAAACATCCTTCATAGCGATCGCCACTAAATCTTCGATATTTTTGATGTTAGAATCTCCTGCCAAGTAACCGATACCGCGATGGAGATGCAGGGTAAACTGCTGTTTGAGGACTTCTCGATCTGTTCCCAAACCATCGCGATCGCATCTTTGTTTGAGAGCAATTAGCAAAATATCGGCAATTTCTCCCCCAAACACGTTCCAGGCTATTTCTACTTTACTGTCGGTCTTAATCGGTACCGCAGAAGGCAGGCTTGGTTCGGCTAGAGAACGACATAACGCCCATCTACACAATATATTCCACTGTTTGATTTTGGTAACGCGCTTGAGTTTATTCAATTGGTCTTCGGCAGTTTTAGATAGGCGAACGCGTTCGATAGGGCTGTCCATTGATAATCGGATAAATTTACTTAAAAGTATCGGAAAGATAGTCGGCAGTACTTTCTACTAGAGCGATCGCATTTTCATAGAGCATTCGCGTCGGACCAATGACCCCCACACTGCCAATCGGTATATTATCTTGATAGTAGTTTGCCGATACCAAAGTACAGATTTGCATCGGTTCGAGGGGGTTTTCCGCGCCAATTACGATCTTAACTTTCTGTAGTTGCCGTTCTAAGTCGGAAATAGAGAAAATAACGGGTAAAAGCTGCTCCTGTTCTTCTTCTAGCAGATAAAGTAAAGTTTGAACCTGGTCTAGTTGAGAAAATTCAGGCTGGCGCAAAATTTCTGCAACTCCATGAATGGCAATGGGGTTAAATGTTGAAGGTTGAAGCGAATGCTGGATCGTTGCTGCCAGTTTTTTGAGAAAACCAGTATAGCAAGCAAATTGGCGATCGATTTCTTGCCAGTCTATAGTGATAATTTTGTCTAATGACTGCCCCTTTAATTGTTGATTGAGAAAATTAGATAAGATTTGTAACTCTCCTGCGATCGCCTCTTCGTCGATCGCTGCTTCATTTTTAAATGGAGATTCAATTAAAAGCGACTGGGTATGATAAGAATCTGTTACGACAATCAGCATTATCTGACCCGAAGCAACTCGCACTAACTGTAAGTGATGTAAAGTAGTATTAAGTTTTTGGGGAAAAGTAATCAGAGCAATATAACCGCTTAAAGCTGCTAAAATTTTAGTAGCTCTTTGCAGCAAAGCTTCAAAACTGCCTTTTTCTGACTGAAGCTCGTGCTGTAAAAATTGAGCGATAATTTTGCCGATGTTTTCATCGCGAACTAGCAGGCGATCGACATAAATGCGATAGCCAGAATCGGAAGGAATACGCCCTGCCGAAACGTGAGGCTGATATAATAGCCCCGCATTCTCCAAACGTCCCATTGCATTGCGAATGGTTGCCGAACTCACATTCAAGTCGTATTCTTCAGCTAGAGTTTTAGACCCTACTGGTTCGGCAGTAGCAATATAGTGTTTTACTGTGGCTTTGAGTATGTTCTGATATCTCGTACTCAGATCGGGTAAATGAGCCATAGAATAAACAAATTATTAAACAAATATACCCCAATTTTTTGGTCGATTATAGTTCTAACCCGACCAAAAATAAAAGACTATGTGATGGCGCAATAACAACTAATAGCGAGGAATAGTCGAATCGACCGCCTGAGAATAAGCATCGATTCCCCCGGCAACATTTTTAACATTGTTAAAACCTCTAGCTATTAACCACTGGCATAATTGAGCCGATCGCATTCCATGATGGCACATAACAATGGTTTCGGCTTCAGGGTTAAGACGGGTAAGAATACTATCCGACCATCGCTCGAATTCGCTCAATGGTAGCACTTCAAATTGAGGAATACAGGCGATCGCCACTTCATTTCGTTCTCTGACATCAATAAGCTGCAAATTTTGGTCTGCATCTGCCATACGTAATGCCAAATCATCAACATCTATTTCTGGGATTGGAGAACTATAAAACATAACTATTCCTTATTATAAAGTTTTTAGCTATTAGCTTTAAGCTATTTCTTAATTTTATTGTTGCGATCGCAGACAAAAAGCTAACTACTAATACTGTCATATAGTAAATTAAGATTGTTTCCTGCTCTTATTTGGTAGTTTTGGTTGCTTTTTAATGAAACCTCGTTCTTTTTTTACGATTTTAACCACAGGTGCGATCGCGGTATTTGTGGTTGCGGCTGTAGGTTTTTTCTGGATAATCGGTCGTAGTCCTCTCAGTCTATTGGGTGGTGGGGTAGTAGCATATCCCCAGGCAGCACTTTTTATATCCAAACAGGCTCCTGCGGCTATATCATTATTGGTCAATCCCGAAAAGCTCGATGCGCTACGCCAGCTATCGGTGCCGATAAGCAAGAGAAGACAATCACGTTTGGAATGGGACGAGTTAAAAACCAATTTACTGGCGCAAACGGGATTGGACTATCGGCGAGATATCAAACCCTGGTTGGGAGAAGAAATTACCCTGGCAATTACTTCTCTAGATTACGATCGCAACCCCAATAACGGCGTACAGCCTGGATATTTATTGGCTACTGCTACTAAAGATACGGAATTAGCTAAAGAATTTTTACAAATCTCTCTTTCTGAAGGTGCAATTTCCGAATCGATCGATTTAGCCTACGAAAAATACAAGGGAGTTAATATAATTTATCAACGTTCTCTAGCTCCCGAAGCCAATCCTAGCATTTGGGCAAATGCCGTAGTGGGTGATTTTGTGCTGTTTGCCAATCATCCCGAAGTCTTGCGACAAGCGATTAACAATGCCCAGGCTATAGATTTAAGTTTAGCAAGAGCCGATTTTTACCAAACTGCCCTTGAAACTATCTATCAGCCTCGTATTGGGCTAGCATATCTCAATCTTCCAGGAGTATCGGCATGGTTGGATAAAGCAGCAGTTCCTCAAACTACAGAAAAACAAACCCTAACAGTAACTCTGGCAGTCAAACGAGCGGGTGTAGCAGCCGAAACCGCTTTAATTGGAGTCAAAAACGAAAGCGATCGCACACCTGCTTTGAGCGAACCCGTAACCGCTCTATCCTATCTTCCTGCTAATAATGTTGTCGCAGTTGCAGGAACTAACTTAGACGACTTTTGGCAAAAAATTCAGGCGGGTTTAAACCCACAAAGCCCACTCGCACAGTTAGCCAATCAAATTATCGCCAGTATCGAAACTCCCTTAAAAATCGATCTGGCAGAAGATATTTTTTCCTGGGTAAAAGGTGAATATGCCTTAGCTTTGTTATCTTCTCCCGAAAATAGTTCGGGCTGGCTGTTTGTTGCCGAAAATACCGCCAGTGAAGATATTACTGAAGCGATCGCCCATTTAGACAGTCTCGCCAGACAGCAGGGTTTGAGCGTCGGGGAGTTTCCCGTAGGGGATACAAATGTTACCGCCTGGACGAGATTGAAAACCGCCTCCAAACCAAACTCTGTCAGTCTCAATGCCGAAGTTAGAGGAGCGCACGCCGTCACCGATAATTATGTGATTCTGGCAGACTCTTTAGAAACAGTTGCCCTAGCTTTAGATAGTCGAAATTCTTTTTTATCTAACCCAGAATTTCAAAAAATCGTCGCTTCTTTACCTAGCGAAAATGATGGCTATGTTTATGTCAACTATGCCGACGGCAAAGCGTTTTTAGAAAGAGAGTTACCCATAATTAAAGCGATCGAACTATCGGCACAGTCTTTACTGGCTCACATCAAAGCGATCGCTCTTAGTAGTCAGGGAAGTAAAGCGGGAGTGCGTCGGGCTACTGTAGTGTTTGAGTTGGAAAATAGTTAAGCTAAAACTTAAGTTACTCTCACAATTAAAGCGATCGCCCTTAGCAGACAAGGAAGTAAAACAGGGCTATGACGGGCTACTGTAGTGTTTGAATTAGATAATAAATAATCATTGTGTAATGCAATATCCCGATCCAAATAATGCTCATCCATTGCCTAAATTTCCCCAGGTTTGTTTTATTAAAAATACTGTCTCCAATCCAAATATCGTTATTGGAGATTTTACCTATTACGACGATCCAGAAGACTCAGAAAACTTCGAGCGCAATGTACTCTATCACTTTCCATTTATTGGGGACAAGCTAATTATTGGTAAATTCTGCGCTTTATCAAGAGGCATAAAGTTTATTATGAATGGTGCAAATCACTTGATGTCTGGGTTTTCTACCTATCCCTTTGAAATTTTTGGCAATGGCTGGGAGCAGGTTGCTCCAAAACCAGATCGGTATCCATTCAAAGGTGATACCGTTATTGGCAATGATGTTTGGATTGGATATGAAGCAGTAATTATGCCTGGAGTAAAAATTGGTGATGGAGCAATTATTGCTGCTAAGTCGATAGTTACTAAAGATATTCAACTTTATACAGTTGTCGGCGGTAATCCAGTAAAAGTTATCCGTCAACGCTTTTCCGATGAAATAATTCTAGTTTTATTGGAAATTTGTTGGTGGAACTGGAATATTGAAAAAATTACCAAAAATTTAGAAAAAATAGTCAGTGCAGATATTGATGCTTTGAAAATGTGTATTTAGAAAGCTTTTTCAGAACTAAAACAATAGAACTTTAAAGCCAGTGTTTGGGATAGGGTCTGCCAGGAACTAAATTACTAAAGACTAAAGTAACAATTACAATGACAATCGATCCCACTAAAGCAGGAGTCAAAATAAAGTCCCACTGTGCATTACTTAAAACTCCTACTAAAGCAACGGCACCTGCTGGAGGATGTACGGTTCTGGTCAATTGAGTTAATTTAATCGTGGTAGCTACTGCTAGAGCCATTACCCAAGGTGCCGTACCAAATAAATGTACTAAGGTTACGCAAGTCAATGCGCCAATTAAATTACCTCCAATAACATTGCGTGGTTGAGCCAAAGGACTATCGGGAACGCCAAAAACCAAGACCGCAGTTGCACCAAAAGGCGCGGCAATTAAAGGATAGGAACTATAAACTGAAAGATAAGCTAAAACTGCTATCCCGATAAAACTACCAAGATAAGAAAGCAGAATGTGTTGCCAGGAAAATTTTGGCTGATGTTTTCGGCTCTGTTGCAAAACATAAAATCTACGTTTCCAACGCTTCAAAACAGAGCGATTAGTCTGTTTTCTGGCAGAGTAATTTTTTTTTGAATAAAGCATTAGTTAGTAAATGCGATCGGCAATCGAGATAAAAGCAGGCAACCCATTTCAATTTGAGTTAGCAAAAATAAATAAGTTAAATAGAATAGTTATGCTTTATAGTCAATATATCATGACAAAAAAGCATAAAGTATTTAGATATACAGAAATTTTTAATGATTTGCTTTGTTTCTGCTTATGAAATCGATAAGCCTAACGGACAGAGCGTTCGTGCAACTTTTTTGGTTTTGTGAGTTTATCAACTGTTAGCAATAAAAACTTTGCAATTTTTTGAAAACAATGAACAGTCAAGTTATCAAGCTCGATCGCAATATAATCCCCAAAATTAAAAGCTGCCTTCAAGCAGGGGAAGTTGTTATTCTGCCTACAGATACGGTTTACGCCTTAGTTGTTAATGGCAACGATACACAAGCGATCGCTAAACTCAATAAAATTAAAGCGTTTGCTTCGCCTCAGCCTTTAGCTATATTTACCCGCAAAGAAAAAGCCAAAGAAGTGGTAGAAGTAAATCAAGCCGCTTTACAAATGATGAGTCACTTTCCCTATCCCGTGACCATGATTATGACAGCTAAACCTACTTTATCTGAAGCAGTAACAAACGGATTTAAAAATGTTTTCGTCACCTGTCCTGGTCAATTTATTTACGATCTAGTTATAGAAGTACCTTTTCCAATTGTAGGGACTTCTGCCTCTTTCGCTGGTGTTCGAGTAACCGATGCGGATCTGGCAGTTAAATTTTTTAGCGACAAAGTTTCTTTAATTGCTGATGGCGGTAAGAGCAAATACGGTAGAAGTGGAACTTTGATAGATTTTACGGTAGAAGTGCCAACCATCATGACCTATGGGACGGTTTCTGTAGACGACCTCAGACCTTTAATCCCTCAGATTATTTTGCCTTCTCACATGATGAAGTAAAGATTAGTTAGCGATTTTCTCATTGCTTTTATGGTGACTGGGTTAAGTTATGAAACGTTAACTTGACTGTCTAACGAAGATTTTTGTAACTTTGTATACAGACAAAATATTTGATTTACGAATTGTATTTGCTGTAATGGGAGAAAAATGATGCCGCTTCAAAAACCAAACGAACAAAACTCTACAGTGCAATGGTGTTCTGTTCCTTCTAACAGAACAGATATACCCCAACCACAGTTAGATACCTGGGTGCGATTATTAGAGCCAGAATCGTTTAATCCTTTTTGTCACCATGAGGCATTGCTACTTTGTCAAATATCTAACTGGGAGTGGATAGCCTGGATTCCAGATCATGGTGAAGCAGTTATTAATATCAATCAGTTTTGCTTGGAGCATTCTGTTGGTTAACTAATTTGTATTGCTTAGTACTTTAAAGTATCTCCTTAATAAAAAAACAGTTTTACAGACATCAAAACAGATAAAATGAACCCTGTGCCGTTTGTCTGAGAGTGTCATGTCTGAAATTGGGTCAACTCCGTTTACTGCTGAAGAAATTGCTGCTGAAGGTCTTAAACCTGAAGAATACCAAGAAATTGTTAACAGGTTAGGTCGCCATCCCAATAAAGCAGAGTTGGGTATGTTTGGGGTAATGTGGTCGGAACACTGTTGCTATAAAAACTCCCGTCCCTTATTAAAACAGTTTCCTACTACGGGCGAACGCATCTTAGTTGGACCAGGAGAAAATGCGGGAGTTGTAGACTTAGGAAACGGATTACAGTTGGCATTTAAAATTGAATCTCACAATCATCCTTCGGCTGTAGAACCGTTTCAAGGGGCGGCGACGGGTGTAGGGGGGATTTTAAGAGATATCTTTACTATGGGGGCGCGTCCCATCGCCATTTTAAACTCTTTACGCTTTGGCGATTTGAGCGATGCCAGGACTAGAAGGATTTTTCAGGGTGTAGTAGAAGGCATTAGTAACTATGGTAATTGCGTTGGAGTACCCACTGTAGCAGGAGAAGTTTATTTCGATCGCGCCTATCAGGGCAATCCTTTAGTTAATGCAATGGCGTTGGGATTAATGGAAACCCAAGAAATTGTTAAGGCTGGGGCTTCTGGTGTTGGCAACCCCGTGTTGTATGTCGGTTCCACTACTGGTAGAGACGGTATGGGCGGGGCGAGTTTTGCCAGTGCGGAATTAACCGATAAGTCGATGGATGACCGCCCTGCGGTACAGGTAGGCGATCCATTTTTAGAGAAATCTTTAATTGAAGCCTGTTTGGAAGCCTTTAAAACTGGCGCGGTAGTTGCTGCGCAGGATATGGGGGCGGCAGGAATTACCTGTTCGACTTCAGAAATGGCGGCTAAAGGTAATTTGGGTATCGAACTGAATTTAGATAAAATTCCCGTCCGCGAAACGGGCATGGTTCCCTATGAATATCTACTCTCGGAATCTCAAGAGAGGATGTTGTTTGTTGCCGAAAAAGGAAGAGAACAGGAACTAATCGATATCTTTCATCGTTGGGAACTTCAGGCGGTAGTAGCAGGAGAAGTCATTGCCGAACCGATAGTTAGAATTTTATACCAGGGAGAAATAGCGGCAGAAATTCCTGCCACTGCGCTGGCAGATAACACCCCTATTTACCATCGAGAATTACTCGAAGAACCACCTGAATATGCTCGAAAAGCCTGGGACTGGAAAGCCGAGAGTTTGCCCGCTTGTGACTACGAAGGTTTGTTTGTAGGTAACACCTACAAAACCTGGAACGATCTTTTACTGCAACTATTAGATACTCCTACCATCGCTTCTAAATATTGGGTATATCGACAATACGATCGCCAAGTGCAAAATAATACTATCTTATTGCCTGGTGGTGCGGATGCGGCGATCGTGCGGGTTCGTCCTCTCGATGCCAAACCCAGTGAATGTAAGACTGGTGTGGCAGCAACTACAGACTGTAATTCGCGCTATGTCTATCTCGATCCTTATGAAGGGGCAAAAGCGGCAGTAGCTGAAGCAGCGCGCAACCTTAGCTGTGTGGGTGCAGAACCTTTGGCAATTACCGATAATCTCAATTTCGGCAGTCCCGAACAAGCGGTAGGATATTGGCAACTGGCTAATGCCTGTCGCGGTGTTGCCGATGCCTGTCGAGAATTAGGTACTCCCGTTACTGGCGGTAATGTTTCCCTTTATAATGAAACCTTGGATTCTAACGGCGTACCCCAGGCAATTTATCCTACCCCCGTAATCGGTATGGTGGGTTTAATCCCTGACATAGGTAAAGTTTGCGGACAAGCCTGGCAAAATGAAGGAGATTTTATCTATTTGTTAGGTAGTTTGCAACTGCCTACCTTGGGCGCATCGGAATATTTAGCTACTATTCATAATACAGTTGCTGGTAAGCCGCCAACCGTTAACTTTGACTTGGAACGCCAGGTACAAGCAGTTTGTCGCTACGGCATCCGTCAGGGCTGGATTAACTCGGCTCACGATTTAGCGGAGGGAGGATTGGCAGTTGCTTTGGCTGAAGCCTGTATTGGCAATAGATTAGGGGCGGAGGTCAAGGTAGCTGTATCCGATACACAGCGTTTGGATGAAATATTGTTTGGGGAAGTTGCTAGTAACATAGTAGTTTCGGTTAGTTCGAAAATAGTTGCGGATTGGGAAGACTATTTACGGTCAAACTTGGCCAATAATTGGCAAAAAATTGGTACGGTAGGCAACTCCAGCTTAAAAATTTTAACTGACGATAATCTTTCGTTAATCAATGTTAAGATTGACAGTGCAATCGAGTGCTGGCAACAAGCAATAGAAAAAAGGTTAAGTATTTAAAGAATCTTAAATTTTCATTACAATAGAGTTGAAAAGATGCCAAATAGGTATTTTGTTTTTTAACAAAATTTTCCCACTCAATTGCCAATATCTATTACCGCAAAGCAGGAGCAAGTTCATAGCATGATGCCCAACTATCTCGATTGGCAGACGAACCGAGACGATCGCCCAGATAAACCTGAAGAAGCCTGTGGAGTATTCGGAGTTTATGCGCCAGGAGAAGATGTTGCCAAACTAACTTACTTTGGTCTTTACGCCTTACAGCATCGAGGACAAGAATCGGCAGGAATTGCTACTTTTGCGGGTAAAATCGTACATTCCTATAAAAATATGGGTTTGGTTTCGCAAGTTTTTAATGAAACAACCTTAGAGAAGCTTTCAGGTGATATTGCCATCGGTCATACTCGCTATTCTACAACTGGTTCTAGCTTAAGAGCCAATGCCCAGCCCGTGGTAGTCGATACTCGCCTGGGTTCTCTGGCACTCGCACATAACGGTAATTTGGTTAATGCAGTAGAACTGCGAAAGCATTTAACTAAAAGAGAAGCCGCTTTTATTACTACCACAGATTCAGAAATGATCGCTCTGGCGATCGCCGATGAAGTCAATCGCGGCAAAGATTGGATACAGGGGGCAATAAGTGCCTGTAAGCTGTGTTCTGGGGCGTATAGTTTGACTATTGCCACACCTGTTGGGTTAATGGGCGTGCGCGACCGCAACGGAATTCGTCCTTTGGTAATTGGTGTTTTGAAAGTAGAGGATAAGCCACCTCGCTATGTACTTGCCTCAGAAACCTGTGGTTTGGATATTATTGGGGCAGAATACGTACGAGATGTAAATCCTGGAGAATTAGTCTGGATAACTGAATCGGGGCTAGTTTCGATCGACTGGGCGCAACAACCAGATAAAAAGCTGTGCATTTTTGAAATGATTTATTTTGCCCGTCCCGATAGCGTGATGCACGATGAGACTTTGTTTAGTTATCGTTTGCGCCTGGGAAGACAGCTTGCTAGAGAATCTATAGTTGATGCCGATATAGTGATTGGCGTACCAGATTCGGGAATACCTGCGGCAATCGGTTTTTCTCGTGAATCTGACATTCCCTATGGGGAAGGATTGATTAAAAATCGCTATGTGGGTAGAACCTTTATTCAGCCTACTCAGAGTATGCGCGAATCGGGAATTCGGATGAAGCTCAATACATTAAAAGATGTCTTAATGGGAAAACGAGTTATTATCGTTGACGATTCTATTGTTCGAGGTACGACCAGTAAGAAAATTGTTAAAGCTTTAAGAGATGCAGGGGCAAGTGAAGTCCACATGAGAATTTCATCGCCACCTGTTACCCATCCCTGCTTTTACGGTATCGATACCGACAACCAAAAACAGCTAATTGCCGCCACTAAATCAGAACGAGAAATTGAAAAGCGAATTGGCGTAGATAGTTTAGCTTATCTCAGTTGGTCGGGAATGCTACAGGCTACAGGAGAAGATCCGAATAATTTTTGTTCGGCTTGTTTTACTGGTGATTATCCAATCAACATTCCCGATGATATTAAGCGTTCAAAATTAATTTTAGAAGAAACTAACGTTTAAATTAAGTAGCAAGTAGCCCTTCGGGTACTTTTCGAGAAGGCTACGCCAACGGCATTCGCTCTTTGCTGGAAACCGACAAGACGAAGTTTTCGCAGCACTCGGAGCTTGCATCCGAGTGAACGAAGAACGCGATGCCTCGCCTCACAAGTAGCAAGTAGCAAAAATGGACAATAGATAACTTACTACTCGCTGCTTTTATTCTGGAGCAGTTTTAGAACGGTATTCGCTATCGATCCAACAAAGAGGAAGATCTTCCCCAGAAGGAAAGATCAATAGTTCTTTTTTAAAAGACTCTTGTTGATGCTCATCTTCACCGCTTTGTAAAGATCCCGTAACAGAATCTTTTGTAGGCTCGAACAGTTCTTCTACTGACGAAACTTTAATTAAATCGCCAGATTGCTTATTCTTCAAAAACATGATTTATTCCTCATTTATGGTTATTGTCTGAGTACAGCCAATCGAACTGTTTAAATACTCCTGTCTTTTTTTAAATTACTGCTAATTACAGCCAATTATCATCGCACCAAAGGATGAATCGATGCTTGTATTTAGGCAACAAAATTTGACCATCTAAAATGCGATCGCATTTTTAAGAAATTTTTTATGTATTTAAACTAAAGGAAATGTTCGATAAATGTAGGTACTTGTGTCGGTCGCACTCTGCTATGGCGAATTCCTCCTGGCATAATTACCATATTAGGTGCTTGTTTACATTGCTTCAAACAGCCAGTAGTTTTAATTTCAACTCGATCTGCTATACCTTTTGCTTGTAATTCGGAAGTTAATAATTCACATACTGCCTTTCCGCCTTTTTTCCAGCAAGTAGAATTTTGACAGAACAGCACTTTGGCTTTAGGTTTGGCTGTTGCAACTGCAGTTTGAGTGGCAAGTTGTTCTGAAACTGGTTCTGCAAGTAATTCGATTCTGTAGGCTATATATTCAAATTCTTCTCGCTCTAGTTTGCACTTTCGCATTCCGATCGCTTTTAGCCAGCAGCCAGGCTTTAAATGTTGGCTGAGAACCCGCTTTTTTTCTTTAGCCACTTTTATCGAGTACGTTTCTGCTTCTGTGGATAATTGCAGATACTTAACGCGATCGCCATTGCTAATAGTTAAGTCTTCTAATTTGCCAGTAATAGTGAATTCCGAAACTAGTGGTTGTATTGTAACCATAGTGCAAATTTTAACCAAGTTTAGTATATTGTAATTGATTTTAATTCTCAATAACCGACGGCACTATAACTTATAGTTTTTCTAGTTTTTTCAAAATAAAATAATTGCGATCGCTCAATTCGGCATACCAGTCTGGTTCGATAATAATTGTATTAGTCGGTTCGACGACAATTGCCGCACCTTTAATGTAGTCTCCTGGCTGTAAATCTTGCCGTTGGTATACCAGGGCATCATGCCATTTATCTCGAGCAAACATCTTGACTGTTTCTATGACTGGTGGAGCTTTATCTGGGGCGCGATCGCCTTTGGCGGTACGCGGAGCGTAATCGCGAGTCACAGTAGCTTCTTCTGGGGTAGCCATTTCTCGAATTACTTCCACCACTGCCGATTCTACCACTAAGCTTTTTTCGGGTTGAATAAAACCATAACGAGACTTGTGCTCGGTAGCAAATTCGTCCTGCATTGTAGCGACATCGGGGACAAAATTGACAGTTAGAGTAGAGTCGGTTCCTTCGTATTTTAAATTTAGCTGGCGTAACATTCTTTCGGTAGTAGTTTCATTTTCAAAACCCATCTCATTTTTGCCTTTGGTTGCCAAAGACTGTATTACAGATTTTAGTTGCGGCATAAGTTCTGAAGTTAGAGTTTGCTCTACCGACTTAATTTTAGTAACTCTAATATCCGCCAAACCAATACCGTATGCCGAAAGAACCCCCGCATAAGGATGAATAAATATTTTGTCGATGCTCAAAGTATCGGCAATTAAGCAAGCTACCTGCGCCCCCGCACCGCCAAAACAGCAGAGGACGTAATTGGCAAGATCGTAACCACGTTGCAGACTAATTTTTTTAATCGCATTAGCCATGTTCATCACGGCAATAGCGATAAAACCAGCAGCGATGCTTTCTGGGGTAGAAGATTTCCCAGTAGCGGTGGCAATTTGCAAATCTAATTCGGTAAACTTTTTAACTACAATTGCTTTATCTAAAGGCAAGTCCCCATTATCGCCAAACACCGCAGGAAAATATTGCGGTTGAATTTTGCCCAACATGACATTAGCATCAGTTACCGTCAGGCTTCCTCCCCGTCGATAACAGGCAGGACCGGGGTTTGAACCAGCCGACTCTGGACCGACGCGATAGCTAGAACCATCAAAAGCAAGAATCGAGCCACCGCCAGCCGCTACAGTATGAATTGACAGTACGGGAACTCGCATTCTGGCACCAGCAATTTCTAAATCTAAATCCCGTTCGTATTCGCCGTTAAAATGAGCCACATCGGTACTGGTGCCGCCCATATCAAAAGTAATAATCGAGTCAAACCCTAACCTTTTACTGGTCTGGACTGCGCCGACAATGCCCCCCGCAGGACCGCTAAGAATGCTGTCTTTCCCCTGAAACTCGCTCGCCGATACCAATCCGCCATCAGATTTCATAAACATCAACTTGACATTGGGTAGTTGACTGCCTACTCGCTCGACGTAGCGGCGTAAGATTGGGGTGAGATAAGCATCGACTACTGTGGTATCGCCACGACTGACTAACTTGATTAAGGGACTTACCTGATGGGATACAGATATTTGGATAAAGCCAACTTCCTCAGCGAGTTGGGATATCTGCCGTTCGTGGTCGGGATAGCGGTAGCCGTGCATCAAGACGATCGCACAACTGCGAATACCTCTAGCATAAGCGGCTTGTAAATCTCTTTTAACAGTTTCAATTTCAACTGCTTTAAGCTCTTTGCCACTAGCGTCATAGCGTTCGTCTACTTCAATTACCGCTTCGTAAAGCATAGTAGGCAAAACAATCTGACGGGCAAAAATATCGGGACGGTTTTGATAACCAATCCGCAGGGCATCTTTAAAGCCTTTGGTGATTAATAGTACCAAGCGATCGCCTTTTCTTTCCAACAAGGCATTAGTCGCCACTGTCGTTCCCATTTTGACTACTTCAATCTCTTGTGTAGGGATGGGACAGTCTGCTTCGATACCCATTACTTCTCTTATCCCCTGTACGGCTGCATCTTGATATAGTTCGGGATTTTCTGACAGCAGCTTATGAATGATAATAGTATTTTCAGGAGTTTTGGCAACTACATCGGTAAAAGTGCCGCCGCGATCGATATAAAATTGCCAGCGTTGGGGAGTATTAGCAGTCATGAGCGGTCAATTATTGTAAGAAATAAATGGTATTTTGGCGATCGCTAACTTAAAAGTAATCTTTAAAATAAGCCAGAAATCTGCGATCGAGCATTATCTTTAATGTTAGTAGCGTTTGTAAATAGAGATAAAATGCCAAGAGCAATTTGGAATGGTACGATTTTAGCCGAGAGCGATCGCACAGAAGTAGTAGAAGGAAATCAGTATTTTCCTCCAGATTCTATTAAGCAAGAATATTTTCAGTCAAGCAACACTCATACCACTTGTCCCTGGAAAGGTGAAGCCAGCTATTACACCATAGTAGTTGACGGTGAAGAAAATCGAGATGCTGCCTGGTATTATCCTCATGCTAAAGAACGAGCTAAGAACATTGAAGGCTATATTGCTTTTTGGCGAGGAGTAAAAATAGAATCTTAGCAATTTGCTCGGTCGCAGGTCATATAAAATAACCGCTCGATCTATGTCCGAAGAACTAACTGATTTACTTCTTGGGTATGATTATCTATTGGGCGCTCGACTAT
Source organism: Myxosarcina sp. GI1 (assembly GCF_000756305.1). Classification (NCBI taxonomy): domain Bacteria; kingdom Bacillati; phylum Cyanobacteriota; class Cyanophyceae; order Pleurocapsales; family Pleurocapsaceae; genus Myxosarcina; species Myxosarcina sp. GI1. Next base: position 467,963 of record NZ_JRFE01000014.1, on the reverse strand, counting down.
TAAACTAATAGGTGTGTAAGTACTAAAAAGCTGTTTTATCGGATGAGGGTTATATCGCTGTGACTCATTGTCTTATGCCGAAGGAGAGCGAACTGTCAGGCAAAGAACGATAAAGAGCAGTTATCAAAAGTTGGCTAGGTGCAGAGTTTTTATCGCTTCCTCTGCTTAACTATCATCGAGGTGGGGCGCAACCCCCAATCAGAGCGTTCTGAGATGATAGACGCAGTTTAAGTCAACAAATACAAACTAGTTTTATCGGATGAGGGTTATATCGCTGTGACTCATTGTCTTATGCCGAAGGAGAGCGAACTGTCAGGCAAAGAACGATAAAGTGTAGTTATCAAAAGTTGGCTAGGTGCAGAGTTTTTATCGCTTCCTCTGCTTAACTATCATCGAGGTGGGGCGCAACCCCCAATCAGAGCGTTCTGAGATGATAGACGCAGTTTAAGTCGACCGAAATTTTAAGCAAATCGATATTATATTAATTTTATTGCCAATTTTTGCCGTATTGGAAATTTAATCCAGTGGCGTTTATTGGCTCTTTTTGTGGCAGTATAATTCAATAATTGATAATTAAGAATGGATAATGAATAATTGTCAATTATCTATTATCAATTTAAAAAGAGAGATCTTAAATCAAATTAACTAATTATCAATTGTTCATTGATAAAATTAGCTACTGTTACAGTTAGCGATCGCCGAACATTAAATGAATAGATGAAAACTTTACAGATAGGGTTGGGTTGGTTTCCAGAATGTGCTGGCGGTTTAGATCGTTACTATTATGATTGCTGTAACTATTTACCTCAAGCCAACGTTGAGTTTGATGGTTTGGTTGTAGGTTCCAACACAGTAGAGTCCGACTCTGAGGGAAAAGTCAAAGCGTTCGCAACCGCAGAGGCTCCTCTACTAAAGCGATGGCTAAAACTCAGAAGCAGTTTTCAACAGCAAATTACCCAGCATGACTACGATCTGATTGTTTCTCATTTTAGCCTCTTTGCCTTTCCCGTATTAAATCTGCTCCAAAATCGCCCTTTAGTTACCCATTTTCACGGTCCTTGGGCATTAGAAAGCGATGTCGAAACTCAAAAGCTAATTGCAATTAAGGTCAAAAAACTGGTCGAACAGTCAGTGTACAAGCGATCGCGTCAGTTTATCGTACTTTCTAAAACCTTTCGCGATATTTTGCACCACCAGTATGGAGTTCCTGAAGAAAAAATCCATATTATTCCTGGTGGAGTCGATCTCAATCGCTTTAATATCGATATTTCTGCTACGGAAGCTCGCGATCGACTTAACTGGCATTTAGATCGACCGACTATTTTTTGTATTCGCCGACTTGCCAGACGCATGGGACTAGAAAATTTGATTGCTGCTATAGCCAAAGTTCGCGATCGCCATCGGGATGTTATCCTCTACATAGCTGGAAAAGGTGTCTTAGCCACAACTCTACAACAGCAAATTTCAGCATTAGAGCTAGAGAATAACGTCAAACTATTAGGATACGTATCGGATGAGCAATTGCCTTTATGCTATCGTGCTGCTAATTTTTCGGTCGTTCCTACCCTTTCTTTAGAAGGTTTTGGTTTAATTGTCGTAGAATCTCTAGCGGCAGGGACTCCAGTTCTAGGTACGGCGGTAGGAGGAATTCCTGAAATTTTGCAGCCTTTTTGTAATGACTTATTATTTGCAGGTTCTTCTATTGCCGAGTTAGCAGCAGGAATTGATGAAGCATTATCGGGACAGAGAAAATTACCCAGCCAGAATGATTGTTTGGCTTATGTAAAGAACAACTATAGCTGGAAAACAGTCGCTCGACAAATCGAGCAGGTTTATCAACAAGCTTTATAAAAGCTTTAACTTAGTTAGGTAATTACCACAACTTCTAAATACAGCGAACTACACGTGTTTTAAGAGTTTAATTTAAATTTCGTTTTATAGTTTACCTGCACCTCCAAACTTAAGGTATAGCTAGGCTTGTTCGCTAAGTATAGCTACAAGTTGACTCGATATTTGTAGTATGAAGTTTGAGTATTTTTTCGGTCATAACTATAGTTTGGTTTTACAATTCATGGCATCTTAGAAACAACAAAGCCAAGCAAAATACTTTTGAAGTAATTTGCTATTAACTATTTTTACTGCAGATAAAAAATATTGGCGGTTTTTTAATCTGCCAAATTTTATTTTTCTACATATAAACTGCAGAGGTTTTAAAAATATCTGCTAGTTCTTGTAAAGTTTATTTAAAAAAAATTTAACGACCGATTAAATATAAAAAACAATTAATTTAAAATTATGTATTCAATCGACATAAATTTATTAGCACAATCTTTAGGCACATTATCTTTAATAGGTTCTGGTTTCGCTTTTTTTCCTGCGATCGCCAATAATATAGAATTTATCCAAAAGCGCAAGTCAACATGGTGGCAAATCTCTCGTATCGCCTTGATTATCACAGTGTTTCTTGGTTTGGTACATGGTTTGTTAATGACCCAAAAAGCAGACATTGATTTTTATAACTTAAATACTTATTGGGTTTATGCAGAAGGTTTATTAGTTTTTAATCTTTTGATATTTTTAGCTTTTATATTTAGTGAAATAAAATATAACTTTAAAAAACTTGTTTATCTTACCTATGCTGCTTTATTTCTTTTGGGATGTCACATTTGGCAGTATTCTTTACATTTGTTTGGCTAAATATTTGAACGAAAAATATAAGTTTTGTAACCAACAATTATGAATATTCTTGATTCTCTGCAAATGGCGATCGCAACTTTAAAAACTGATAAGTTGCGAAGTTTGTTGACGGCATTAGGTCTAATTATTGGTAATACTTCGGTTATTTTGTTGGTAGGAGTAGGAGAAGGTACCAAAAAGTTAGCTACAGAAGAATTAGAATCGTTTGGACCAAATATGCTCTATGTAATTCCCGAACGAGGTAATGTACGCCAAAGCAAAGGTATGCCTAAAACCTTAGTTTTGGCAGATGCCGAAGCGATCGCCACTCAAGTTCCTGCTGTTACCGCAGTTGCCCCCCAGATTAAAAACCAGCAGCTAATCAATTTTCAAAATCTCAGTCTAGAAACTTCTATAGTTGGTACCACACCAGAGTTTCTTGCCGTTCGTAACTTCCAAATAGCGACAGGTGAGTTTATTGCAGAAAACCATCTCCAACGCCGTAGTTTAGTTATTGTCTTAGGTGCAGACTTAGCGAAAAAACTTTTTCCCCACCAAAACGCTATTGGTAAACGAGTACGCCTCAAGAATAACAGCTTTGAAGTTATTGGCATTATGGCTGCTAAAGGCTCTTTACTAGAAAGCAATCAAGACAATGCCGCTTTTATTCCTATTACTACTATGGCAACTAAAATTGTTGGCAATACCTCTCCTTACGGCACCGAAGTTTCGGCAATTACTTTTACTGCCAAAAATAAAGATAGCGTTAGGGCGGCTGAGTTTCAGGTAAGCAATTTATTAAGATTGCGCCATCGAATTAGCGATCGCAATGACTTTGCCATTCACTCCCAGGAAAAATTCTTACAAACCTCTAATTTAGTAACTTTAGGCTTAACGGCTTCTTTAGTCGCGATCGCCAGTACTTCTTTATTAGTTAGCGGTATCGGCATTATGAATGTGATGCTGATGTCGGTAAAAGCCCGTACAGCCGAAATTGGCTTGCGTAAAGCCGTAGGTGCTTCGGCAGGTGATATTTTGACTCAGTTTTTAATCGAGACGGCAATTTTAGCTTTAGCTGGAGGAATTCTCGGTACTATTGCTGGTGCTGGCTGTGTCACAATTGTTACTTTTATAACTCCCCTAGAAGCCAGCGTAGCACCATTGGCAGTAGTTTTGGCGATCGCCAATTCCTGCGGTATCGGTATTTGTTTTGGAGTAATACCTGCCAGACAAGCTGCCAAACTCGATCCGATTGTCTCTTTACGTCATGCAATATAAAGTTTTTTGTAAGCTCTACAATGTAACTGACTGCAACAGAGGCGATCGATATAATGCTCGATATTAAAGATTTAACCCAAGAAATTATTAATGGTAAAGGTTATGTAGCAATTCCCAATTTAATAACTCCTCAAGAAGCCGAAACCGCCCGTAACTTAGTTTTAGAACGGGTAAAATCCCAAGAGCAATCTTCAGGCGATCGCAGTAACAAAGCCAGAGTTTATGGCTTAATCTATCAAGGAGAAATTTTCGAGCGGTTAGTACAGAACCCAACCTTACTATCTATTATCGAAGCGATCTTAGGAGAAGATATTATTCTGGGTGGATTTTCGGCACACGTTCTATATCCAGGCGCATCGAGAATGGGAGTTCACGTAGATTATCCCTATTGGGCAATGTCTTCTCCCTTTCCTGCGTATCCTATTTTAGAAATACAGGTAATTTGGTTGGTAGAAGATTTTACTGAGAACAATGGCGCACCGTTATTTGCTGCCGAAACTCAAAAACTTGCCACCAAACCAGACGTAAAGCAGTTTGAATCCATCGCTCAAAAAGTAACGGGAACTGCGGGAACGGCGATTATTTCTCATGGGCTATGCTGGCACGATACATCGGAAAATACCAGCGATCGCCCCAGAGTATCTTTGTTGGGCAACTATACACCGCAGTATATTCATCCTTTAGAAAACAATTTATTTAACTATCAATCGGCGGTGTTTGAACGAGCTACACCCAAATTAAAACATTTGTTGCGTCATGACTGGCGATCGCAACAAGAGCAAATGCTCGCAATGAAATTCAAAATGGACTGAGAAGTATAAAAAAATTGATGGCTAAATAGCCTTAAAGACTATAGACTATTAGTCATCAACAGAGTTTAACCGAAATTAAGCTTAAAGCTTACGGCTTACAGCTTTATTTTAATTTTTACTCAAAGAAATCTTTAACTGAGTCTACAAAGCTTTCAGCAGCATTTTCAGCTTTGTCTCCAGCCATATCGGCTTKCGCTTTAGCTTCACCTAAATTCTGTTTGGCTGCACCTTTTGCTTCTTTTAAAGCTCCTTTAGCAGTGTCCCCAGGGCGGTCTGCGGCATCGCCAAAATTTTTCTGCATCTTACCTGCACCGCGATCGAATGTACCTTGTACTTTGTCGCCAATACCTTCGCCAGATACATTTTCAAAGGCAACTATTGTAGGCAGATTAATGGTTTCCGCACTGACGCTGGCAGTGTTTACAGTAAAAACACTAGCAAAAATTAGGGAAAATATGGCGAAAATGCTGGCAAAAGCAACTAACTTACGTTTAACGTCAACTAAATTAGTAATAAAATTTGAAGTCTTCATTTAAAAATCTCTCAACTATCGTCAACGCAATTAAGTATAGATAATATTTGCAATAATTGTAAGGATTTAGGAAGAAAAAATATAGGTCGGCAAACTACAAACAATTTTAGGCTCTACATACATATTTGACGCTTTAATACTTCTCCAAAAAGATAGATAATAAAGCCGTTTTGAAGGCAACACGCCAACTATTACAAATAGGAAAACCATCACAATTTGTTTTTATTTGTCTCAACCAATACAGAAAAGTTGCTAATTTATTTTTATTTCCCTCGATAGATAAATTTGAGGTAAATAGTTTTTTAATATTAGTTAAAATGCCACGACGTTTTTTAAGTTAAAAAAGCGCAAGTAGATTGAACTGTCTGAATTTATTTAACAATTACAGGTTATGCCAACATACGATGTCGTTATTATTGGGGCTGGTCATAATGGATTAGTCTGTGCTGCTTATTTACTCAAAGAAGGTTATAGCGTTGCCTTACTAGAAAAACGTGCTATACCTGGCGGTGGAGCTACTACAGAAGAATCTCTGCCAGAAGAAGCACCAGGGTTTAAGTTCAATCTCTGTGCGATCGATCATGAATTTATTCATTTGGGTCCCGTCGTTGAAGAATTAGAACTAAATAAATACGGCTTAGAATATCTTTATTGTGACCCCGTAACCTTTTGCCCCCATCCCGATGGCAAATATTTTTTGGCACATAAATCGGTAGAAAAAACCTGTGCTGAAATTGCTAAATATAGCGAACGAGATGCCGAAAAATATCGCGAATACATTGATTTTTGGCAGCGTTTGACCAAAGGTATTACCCCAGTTTTCAATGCACCACCTAAGTCGCTAATCGATATTGCTGGTAATTACGGTTTAAACAATATTAAGGATTTATTTTCTACTATAGGCGGCATAGATAAAACACTCGACTTGATTCGGACTATGCTAACTTCCCCTGAAGATAGTTTGCATTATTGGTTCGACTCCGAATTTCTCAGGGCACCCTTGGCTAGGCTTGCAGCCGAATTTGGCTCGCCTCCCTCTCAGAAAACTATCGGTATTGGTTCGATGATGATGTCTATGCGGCACAACCCTGGTATGGCAAGACCTCGCGGGGGAACGGGTGCCTTAACTCAAGCTTTACTAAATTTAGTTAAAGATAAAGGCGGAGTGGTATTGTGCGATCGCGCCGTAGAAAAGGTTTTGATTGGTAATAATGGTCGGGCAGAAGGAGTCAGAACTAGTAATGGCGAAGAATATCGCGCCAAACAAGGGGTAATCTCTAATATCGATGCTCGTCGCTTATTTTTAAATATGGTTCCTGCTGAGGCGAGTGAAGTTGCCGCACCTGACTTGAGAGAAAGGCTAGATAGACGTATTGTCAACAACAATGAAACTATTCTAAAAATTGACTGCGCGCTTTCCGAAGCACCCCGTTTTGAACGCTACAACCACAGAGAAGAATTGCTTATCGGTTCGATTTTAATTGCCGACTCGATGCATCACGTAGAAGAAGCTCACACTTTACCTTCAATGGGTAAAATACCCGATGAAAATCCATCGATGTATCTCGACGTACCGACGGTATTAGATCCTTCTATGGCACCAGAAGGGAAACACACTCTCTGGATCGAATTTTTTGCTCCCTATCAAATTCATGGCATGGAAGGACAGGGACTAAACGGTACTGGTTGGACGGATGAATTAAAAAATAAAGTTGCCGATCGCGTTATTGATAAGTTAGCCGATTATGCCCCTAATGTAAAAGATGCCATTATTGCCCGTCGTGTCGAAAGTCCAGCCGAATTGGGAGAACGTCTGGGAGCTTATAAGGGCAATTACTATCACATCGATATGACTTTAGATCAGATGGTGTTCTTTCGACCTCTACCAGAAATTGCCAACTATACCACACCCATAGCAGGACTATACCTTACAGGGGCAGGAACCCATCCAGGCGGCTCAATTTCGGGAATGCCAGGTCGCAACTGCGCTCGCGTCTTTCTCAACGAAAAAAGACCCATAGCCCAACAGGTAAAAGAAGTCAGAGAAAAGATTAGCTCGACCATTAAAAATATTGTCGAATAAAAATTTTAAAACTTAATTCAACTCATCTAAATTCAGGAGAAACCAATGCAAAACTCAGCCGAACGCACCAACGCAAGTGGTCAAGTTCCGTATCCTAATATTCCAGCAATTTTAGAAAGCCGCGAAGGTGATTATGTGGGAAGCGGTATTACCAGTTCCATATCTATTTTTGGACACCCCATTCATCCAATTTTAGTAATTTTTCCCGTTGCTTTTTTGAGCGGTGCGGCAGGTAGCGACATAGGTTACTGGCTGACCAAAGACTTTTTCTGGGCGCGCGCTTCACTATGGCTAATTGGTCTGGGTGGGTTAGCTGGTGTTCTAGCTGCTTTAATTGGCATGGTAGATTTTATCAGGGTTAAAAAGGTGCGTCGGCGTACCGCTGGTTGGGCGCATATGTTTATCAACGTGGCAGTTCTGGTACTGACATTTGTTAACTTTGGCTTGCGTTTGGGCGATCCACAAACCACAATTATTCCTGTAGGAATTATTCTTTCTCTAGTGATAGCTACCTTACTTTCTGTTGGTGGTTGGTACGGTGGAGAACTATCTTTTCGTCATAAAATAGGGGTTATTGGGGAAGAAAGTTCTAGTTAGAGTCTTACAAGGCGATCGCTTACTAAAAGCAAAAGAATTTAGGTTTTAAAGAATTGGCATTTTTGCTGGCGATCGCTTTTTATTGTCATGAAAACCCCGAATAATAATTAAATCTTACCGTTCGCCTTTTCGTTCCCAACGGCGCTGCATTGTTTCTGCTAACTGAGTCCGCTGTTCTGGTGTCAAAATTTCTCTAACTTGTAGTTTGGTTTCAAAACGATTATTGTCTAGCTGCTGATGCAGTTCTTGCATTTGTTGGTGTTGTTGGCGCAGTTCGTCGGTAGAAGCATCACTAGATAGTAGCGTCTGCATTTGTTGGTGAGCTTCCTCTAGCTGTTGGCGCAAATCCTCTGTTTCAGTTTCGGACTGTTGCTCGATTTGTTCGATCTGTCGTCTTTGTTCGGTAGAAAGATCTAGCTGTTCCTGTAGTTTTTCCAGGCGATCGCCTCTACCGTGTCTTTTACCGTGTTTGGGTCGCGCTTGAGCTATTTTCATAGATGTGTCACTATTATTTGAATTAATGGAATTAAAGTCAGCAGCATAAACTGTAGTTGGAAGAATTAGCGAAGTTGCTGCTAGAGTTAATAAAATACTCCTCATAAAATTTTTGTCTCCTTAGATTGAGTTACAAAATTGATTGCTTATAGCTCAATGGTAAGTAGTAAGGCAGTAGAGTAACATCGATCTATGTTCCCAATTCTGTTAGTACTTTGGGACTAGATTAAACAGTAAACAATGAACAGTGAACACTACAGACGATAATTGCTCATTGCTCATTGCTCATTGATAAATGCTAAATGAAATGACTCAAACTACGTGGCAAAAACATCCTTTTAAGCTACTGCTGTATCTAGAGTGGATTTTACTAGTAATTGCTTTACTAACTGCTTTTTCGGATTTACTGGCACCCCGTCACCATCATTTGGCATCGAACTTCTGGCTGTTGAATTTAAGTGCGATTTTCAGCATTGCGGCGTTGGGAATTATGGGGTTGAGACTGCCTTTCTCCAATGCCAATTTTAAAAAGATTTATATTAGTTTGGGCTTTACTTTAAGTTGGCTGGCGGTATTATTAGGAGGACGAGATCGAGTGTTTCCGCCGTTGCTGTTGATTGTGGTTATTCGTGCCTGTTTGCTGTTTAATTGGCGAGGAAGAATTATTGCTGCTGCGATCGCCTATAGTTCTTTTTTATTACTACAGGCAGCGATTTGGCTTAGAATTACTCCTTTTGGTATCGTTCTCGGCAGAATACCCCGTATTTTGAAACGTTTGCCACCTGAAGAAGCTAATAGAGTTTTGTTTGGCTTGCTGTTTAATTCGGCATTATTATTTGGTTTAGTTTTGGCATTTGTTCTGTTGTCGGTAAGCACGATTTTAGCCGAACATCAAAGCCGCCAACAGCTAACCATTGCCAATCGTCGTCTGCGGCAATATGCTCAAAAGTTAGAAGATCGAGCCATCTTACAAGAAAGAAACCGCATCGCTCGCGAAATTCACGATTCTGTCGGACACTATCTTACTGCCCAAAGTATTCAACTGGAAAATGCTGCTTTATTTTTAGAACAAGATCGTACCAAAGCCGCCAGTTACATCCAAAAAGCCAGACAGTTAGGTAAAGAAGCACTACAAAATATTCGTCAGTCGGTAGCAACTCTGAGAAATAATATTTTACAGGGGCGATCGCTAGAACTTGCTCTCGCTAAACTGATAGACGAATTTGAAGCTAATAATAATATTGCGATCGCCTCAAAAATAAATTTAACTACTGTTTCTACAGAAATCGACACCGCACTATATAGAATCGTACAAGAAGCTCTAACTAATGTTGTCAAACACAGTCAAGCTACCAAAGTCGAACTAGATTTAGATATTAAAAATAACTATGTTTGTCTTACTGTAAAAGATAATGGCTGTGGTTTTGAGCCGCAAGAGAATACAACAGGTTTTGGTATTCAGGGAATGCAGGAACGCACTCAAGCCTTAGACGGTAGTTTCTCTGTTAATAGTCAGTATGGTGCAGGCTGCAAGGTTAAAGTCAAAATTCCGCTCGTATAAATTACCGACTATAGATTCAATAAACACTGAACACTACAGACAATAAATGCTTAATAATAAATGGCTCATTAATAGTGGATTTTCCTTAGAACACAAAGTGAGAAATACCTTATGATTCGCGTGTTGTTAGTAGACGATCAAAGCATTGTCAGAGAAGGACTGGCGAGTTTATTAGAAACTCATGACGATATAGAAATTGTCGGCGAGGCGGAAAATGGCAAGCTAGCCGTAGAGCGATCGCTTTCACTGCAACCCGACGTAGTATTAATGGATATTCGGATGCCTGTAATGGATGGAGTGGCAGCAATTAAGGCTCTCGCCAAACAAGCACCAGATATTAAGATATTAGTTCTCACTACCTTTGACGATGATGAATATGTAGCTCAGTCAATGGCTTATGGTGCTAAAGGCTATTTGCTTAAAGACACTCCCTCGACAGAACTAGCCGAAGCAATTCGTTTTGCCAACAAAGGTTACACTCAATTAAGCCCTGGATTGTTTAAAAAAGCCGTTACCACTTCTACAGCTACTCAAACACCAGAATTAGAGACTTTAACTTCTAGAGAAAAAGAAGTATTACAATTAATTGCTAAAGGCTATAGCAATCGTGAAATCGCCGAACAGCTATACATTGCCGAACGCACCGTTAAAAATCACGTCAACAGTATTCTGCGTCGTCTCAATCTGCGCGATCGCACTCAGGCAGCTATTTTTGTTAATACAGGTGATCGGTAATCAATTTTAATATTAGGTTTTTAATGCTAATTAATATCATCTAACCTTAGTAAAACAACTACCAATTAATAAGAACAAAATACTTTGTTTATTAGAATAAATTGCAATAAGCCTATATGTTTTTGACAGATGAATACACCTCAAAGCATTTACTGCCAAAGACTATAGTTATTTTCGGCTTATGATTGTATAACGAAGGCATGATGATAATTCGTGGTCGAAAATGCAAGACAATCGTTCCCAAGTTCGCAAAGTTCTCTGGATAACTCTGCTGCTAAATTTATTCGTAATGGCGTTAAAAGCAACCATTGGTTTTGCTACTGGTTCTCTTAGCCTGCAAGCAGATGCTTTACACAGCATTACCGACAGTGCCAACAATATTTTGGGCTTAATTGCCAATCGTTTTTCTTCTCCCCTACCAGACAGAGAACATCCCTACGGACATCAAAAATTTGAAGCGTTAGGTGCCTTGGGAATTGCCGCTTTTTTAGGAATTGCCTGTTTTGAAATTCTCAAGGGTGCGGTAGAACGTATTGCTTTTGGTGGTAAGCCTGTAGAAGTTGCACCAAGCGAGTTATGGCTGTTATCAATTGTCTTAATCGTCAATATTTTTGTTGCTGTTTACGAACGCAACGTTGGTAAAAAAATTGATAGTCCGATTTTAATTGCCGATGCCAAACACACCACCAGCGATATTTGGGTGACGGTGGTGGTAATTGCAGGCTTGATAGGAGTTTGGCAAGCATCAGCATTGAATATTCCTCAATTGCGATCGCTTGACGTAATTTTGGCTTTTCCCGTTGCTTTTATGGTGTTTTATAGCGGTTGGGAAGTAATACGCGACAATTTACCCTGGTTGGTAGACGAAATGGCGATCGCACCCGAAAAAATTCATCGCATTGTCATGACAACTCCTGGAGTAGTTAACTGTCACGATATTGCCTCTCGTGGTGTAGTAGGAAGACAGGTATTTATCGAAATGCACCTGATTGTCGATACTTCTGATGTGCAAACCGCTCATAAAATTACCGAACGCATCGAACAACGACTAGCAGAAAGCTTTGGTAAAGTTAGAGTTTCCATTCACGTCGAACCACCAGACTATGAATCTGATGATATTAGTTTTGGCAGTACTGAAAAGGCAGAACTGTAATATTATAATCATTTCAAATAGAAATCATACTATTTCCAAAAATAAGTAGCAAGTAGCAAGTAGCAAGTAGTAAGTAGTAAGTAGTAAGTAGTAAGTAGCAAGTAGCGAGTAGCAAGTAGCGAGTAGCGAGTAGCGAGTAGCAATGATTTACTTATTACTTTTTACTTCCCTATTCCCTGTTCCCTGTTCCCTATTCTCTAATGTTATTACGTTAATAAGCAACAGCTTTACCCGCAGGTTTGCGAACATCGTTAACTCCTGTTTTTAATCCAGTTTCAGGCTCGACCAAAATTGATTCTGCCGCACCCAAAGTATCGAAAGGAAAAATTGTATAACCTCTTAGTCTCAAACCTCGGATAGTTTTGGCATCTACTGCATTGGGTTCACTAACAACAACATTAGGAAATCCCTGATAGTGAAGACGAGGAGTATTAACTGCGGCTTCTAAATCCATATCGTAATCGATCGCATTAACAATTACCTGCAATACGGTATTGGGTATAGTCGAACCTCCTGGGCTTCCCGTTACTAAATAAACTTGTCCATCTTGAGTAACTATCGTAGGCGACATCGAACTCAAAGGACGTTTGCCTGGTTCAATTAGGTTAGCTTCTCCCTGACGCAAACCAAACTGATTGGGTTTGCCTAACTTAGTCGTAAAATCGTTCATTTCATTATTGAGCAAAAAACCCGTACCTGGGGCAATTACCCCCGCACCAAAATAAGAATTAATTGTATAAGTTACCGCTACGGCATTACCTTGTTTATCTACTACCGAATAATGAGTGGTATTGCTTCCTTCCGTTTGAACATTAGAATAAACTGATTCTGGCGGTATAGCTTCGTAGTCGGAAATTTTAGTTCTTAAAGTAGCTGCATAATCTTTAGACAACAGTTTATCGAGGGGAAATTCGACAAAATCTGGATCGCCTAAATATTGATTGCGATCGCTAAAAGCTAGTAGCATTGCCGAAAAGATATAATGCAAGCTTTTGGTAGTTTGCCAACCCAACTGCTTCAAATTGTAACCAGACAAAATATTTAACATCTGACAGACGGTAGTACCACCACCAGGAGGAGGTGCAGAAATAACCAGATAACCTCTATAGTTGCAGCTAATTGGTTGGGTTTCCCTAATCTGGTAATTAGCAAAATCTTCTAAGCTAAGAATGCCGTTGTTAGCCTCGCTAGCAGTAACAACTTTCTCGGCAATTTCTCCTCGATAAAATACTTCCGTTCCCCGTTTGGCGATCGACTCTAGTGTCTTGGCTAGATCGGTTTGCACTAAAATATCTCCAGGTCGATCGACTTTGTTATCTTCTGTCAAAAATATTTCAGCGACATTAGGTTCTAATAACTTATCTTTTCCCGCCTCAAGAATATCTACATCGCCCTGTTGCAACACAAAACCGTTTTTAGCTAATTTAATAGCAGGTTTGATAAGGCGATCGCGCTTCATTGTTCCATATTCAGTCATGGCATAATCTAAACCTTTTACAGTGCCAGGAACGCCAACTGCCAAATAACCTTCGGTACTCAATCCTTTAATTACATTACCTTGCTTATCTTGATACATATCCTGAGTTGCAGCTAAAGGTGCAGTTTCGCGAAAGTCGATAAAAGTAGACTCGCCATTAGCAAAACGAATCAGCATAAAACCGCCACCGCCTAAGTTACCACAGCAAGGATCGCTAACGGCTAGGGCATAACCTACCGCTACCGCAGCATCGATCGCATTTCCGCCATCTTTTAATACCTGCAAACCAATTTTTGACGCTTCTTTTTGGGTAGAGACAACCACGCCATTGTTACCAGAAACTTTATCTACAGTTTGAGCATTGGCGGGGTTGCAAACGGGTAATAAAGAATCTTTGCAGTTCCATTTGCTAATTAGTCGATAAACAAAGGGACTATCTATATTTTTGTATAAACCAAAGCCCAGAATTGCGATCGAACTAATAGCTATAATTATTTTTTTCTCGATTGACATTTAAAACAGAGTAAGCTCGATAATAAGCGATCTGAGTATATAATATGGCAAAAAAAAATATCAAATAATTTATCTAAAATGTTCGACAAGCAATATCTATTGCGATCGCTCTAGCTAAAATGCATTACTTTTATTAAGAATTTAGTAAATAATCTTTTTCTAATTAATGCAAAAAACTATTAATGATTCTTTTTTAGGCGCGATCGAATATTCTGAAGAATACGTTTGGTATGAAGGAAAAATAAAAGACCATAATGGTGAAGTTATAGAATCTGAATTCTATATTGATAATGATAATTTTGATGAAATTTTAGAATTCACTCGCAAAGTAATTAAAAACCTTAGAGACAGTGCTTCAAAGTTTAAGCTTTATGCAGCAGAAAAGCTACTAGATTTATACAATGATACTTGGAGTGAGGATGAAATAATCGATCGGGAATAATTCGTCAAGCGGATGGAGCTAAAGTCGGTAAATATTAGCAACGATGGTAGCGCAGAAATTTATTATTTAGATGGCGATTTATTTGCAGGACATTCAATTGTAATCAATCTTGACTCTGAAGGTGAATTAGGAGATGCTGACATTGCAGGTTAATTGAATCGAATTATCAAACTAAATATTAAATAAGCGATCGCTCTAGCAAAACAACAATATTGACAACACGTAAATTTTCAGCCTCAGATTTATAGTCTTCTATTTACAAGGCAAATTTGCTTTTATCGCTAAAAACTTTCATTATTAATCTATCAGTTTTTTACTTCTACCAATCTACAATTGTGTTTTTCTACAAAATTTTGGGTTAATTCTACTTTGTCGTAGGTTTCGAGCGATCGCAAATTATCCTTAGTAGGGCGATCGAATATAGTTTCATATAGCTCAATAGTTGTTTGTGGTTTTCCGTCAACAAATAATTGTGCTTTGGAGCCTATAATTCTTTTTGTTTCATAACCCTTAAGATTGCCTACTATAGCCGTAGTCCCCCTACTAAGATGAAAAACAGCTTTAATATCCATCTCGTAATTATCTTTCATATAGCTCTTTCATTATTGTCAATGCTTCTACATCTTTTTCTGACAAACCTAACCAGACTTTATGACGTATCATAAAGTCTTTTACATGAATTTCTAAAATAGCTGAGTTTGCTGTAGACATATCCATATCCAACTTTGCTTGAGTGCCGTGTAAAAACTCTTCTAATACTTCTATTTTATAAGCATCAGACCGAACTGTTATGGCATCTAAATTTTTTGGATTAGAATTACCTTCCCAATTACCAGCAGATGCGTTAGCTCCTACAAAATCTAGATATTTAGCGTCATCCGATCCAGGTTTGGCTACTTTCACAAATCGCCTCTTTTTTACGGCTCTAAGTAATTCATCAGACATTGGTGTATCGCCACGAATCGAGTCAGGCTGATAAATTTTCTTCGTTTTACTAACTCCTCAATCAACTTTAATAAAAATATCTATCACTTAAATTACTTCAGAGAATCAACAAACTCAGCCAAACGCCTAACGCCTTCTTCAATTGTCGGCATACCCGTTGCATAGGAAAAACGAATACAGTTATCCGTTCCGAAAGCCACCCCAGGAATTGCAGCAACGTGTTTGGTTTCTAATAACTTCTCACAGAATTCTAGAGAACCCATTCCCGTCTGAGAAATATCGACATAGAGATAAAAAGCACCATCGGGTTTAAAACAGCTTAGTTTGGGGATAGCATCAACCGCTTCGTAGATGTAAGTGCGTCTTTTAGCGAATGCCTCGACCATTTCTGCTACGCAATCTTGAGAAGAGTCTAAAGCCGCGATCGCGCCATATTGGGCAAAAGTACAGACATTAGAGGTACTATGTCCCTGTATCTTGGTCATGGCTTTAATTATCTCTACAGGGGCAGCAGCA
Organism: Myxosarcina sp. GI1; assembly: GCF_000756305.1. Taxonomy (NCBI): domain Bacteria; kingdom Bacillati; phylum Cyanobacteriota; class Cyanophyceae; order Pleurocapsales; family Pleurocapsaceae; genus Myxosarcina; species Myxosarcina sp. GI1. Next base: position 452,148 of record NZ_JRFE01000014.1, on the reverse strand, counting down.
TAACCCACGCGCCAACCAGTCATCGAGTGACTTTTGGCAAAACCGTTACTAGTAATAGTTCGTTCCAGCATCTGAGGATTTACCGCACCGATACTGAGATGTTTGGCATCACCATAAAGAATTTTTTCATAAATTTCGTCGGAAACTACCAGAAGTTTATCGTCAGCTAAAATTACGTCTGCAAGTGCGCGAATTTCTTCAGGACTGTAAACCGCACCTGTAGGATTGGAAGGAGAATTAAGCACGAACAGCTTGCTTTGTGGGGTAATCGCTTTTTCTAGCTGTTCGGGAGTAATTTTATAGCCATTTTCCATTGACGTGTCTACCAATACAGGCGTGCCTCCAGCCAGCTTAACCATCTCTGGATAGCTCAACCAATAAGGAGAGGGAATAATTACTTCGTCTCCTTCTTCAATTAAAGTCTGCATCAGGTTAAACAGAGAGTATTTACCGCCGTTAGTAACGATGGTATTTTCTGCCTGATAATCTAAATTGTTTTCTTTCTGCAATTTACGAGCGATCGCTTCTCTAAGTTCTGGTTCTCCTGCCGCAGGTCCATAGCGAGTTTTACCATTATCTAAAGCTGTTTTAGCTGCTTCGACAACATGAGCGGGAGTAGGAAAATCTGGTTCTCCCGCACTAAAACTACAGACATCAATACCTTCTGCTTGCATGGCTTTTGCTTTAGCAGAAATTGCTAATGTCATTGATGGTGGTACGCGATCGACTCTGGCGGCTAATTTCATTAATAATAAGTTTGAGATTTTCTTGTACTTGCAGCCCTAAAGGTTAAACTATAGTTTCGCAAAATCTTCTTAATTTTAGAAAAATATTAGGATGTTTCTTTACAATTTCTGCGATCGATGACATTTGGGCGATCGCTCAATTAATTAGTGTTGAGATTAGTCGGCAATCCATCAATACTTTGTAGATTTTTCTGTTGTTGATATTGCTTAATGCCAGATTTGCCCTTCTTAGCTGCCCAGTCAATCAAGGTTTCTCTATCTTCTTTAAATTCATATAGCGGTACGCCAAAACCACAAGAAGTTTGTATTGATTCGATATCGAGCAAAATTATTTGTCTTTCTCCTGGCGTGGAGACAAACAGAGAATGTAATTTATTCCAGCGATCGCTGGAATGGCTAATTACTTCTCCTCGACCGTATAATCTTAGAATTAGAGGATTTGCCTCGAAACTACAGAACATTATTGTCATTCTGCCGTTCTCATGTAGATGTGCCGCAGTTTCGTTACCACTACCAGTTAAATCTAGATAGGCGACAGTATTAGCATCGAGACAACAAAAAGTATCGATACCTTTAGGAGATAAATTAATCCTGCCCGATATGGGTGCAGTGGCGGTAAAAAAGATTTTTTGCTTTTGGATAAAAGTTTGTAAGTCTAAAGTAAGTTGCGAATAAAACTTTGCCATAATTTTTGTAAGAATAAAAGACGCTCTATTCTATGTGAGCTTTAGTAAGTTTATTTTCAAATTTACTTTATCCAACTATTTTTCTTACTTCGATCTCTAAATCTGGGAAAGCGATCTCCTTGATAGCAGATCTTGCATTCAACTCAGCTTTTTTTAGGTAGAGATCGCCTTTTGGTTGAGTATATACGAGCAGTAGCGATCGCTTTTCAAGCTATAGTTGCTCGACTCTCTCTACTACTTGTTGCCGTAAAATATTACCAAATGACATTAAGCGTGTAAAAAAAATATTGAAAAACAACTGCTCGAACTAAATCTAAGTGATAGTATGACAGGCAAAATAGAGCAAATTATTAAGCTGTCACAGTGGCAAAAGTTGTTTTTGAAAACGTTGATAAAAGTTATCCACGCCGCGAACGAGATGGGGCAATAGAACAATTAGACGGTAAAGAGCAAAAAGTTCGTCCTGCAATCGCAATTGCTAACACTATTCCCACATCTACCAAAGCTAAATCCCGAAAAAGTGACCGCGTTGGTGTCTTACACGATATCAATTTAATCGTAGAAGACGGTGAATTTATGGTTTTAGTAGGTCCTTCTGGCTGTGGAAAAAGCACCTTATTGCGAATGCTATCGGGACTCGAAACTATAACGGCTGGTAAAATTTGGATTGGCGATCGCCTGGTAAATAATCTGCCGCCTAAAGCCAGAGATATTGCGATGGTATTTCAAAATTATGCTTTATACCCCCATTTAAATATCTACGACAACATTGCCTTTGGACTGCGACGTGGCAATATTTTGTCAGAAAATGGCAAATTATCAAATTCTAATAAGCTAGACGATTTTTTGGTAGGGATAACTCGTTCTTTACCCAGAAAACTACGCTATCTATCGGCAAAAGAAAAGTCAGTAAGATCGAGAGTGAGACAAGTTGCCAGTTTACTGCAAATCGAAACGCTACTAAATAGACTGCCCAAAGAATTATCGGGAGGACAAAAACAGCGAGTAGCATTAGGTAGAGCGATCGCCCGTAATCCACAAGTGTTTCTGATGGACGAACCTTTATCCAATCTCGATGCCAAACTGCGAACCGAAACCCGCGCTCAAATTGTCAAACTGCAAAGGCAACTAGGTACTACTACAATTTATGTTACTCACGATCAAACCGAAGCCATGACTATGGGCGATCGCATTGCGGTAATGAATGACGGACGTATCCAGCAAATTGCCCCACCATTAGAAATCTATCAGCAGCCAGCTAATCGCTTTGTTGCCGAGTTTATCGGTTCGCCACCAATGAATTTTTTACCAGTAGAACTAGTCGCACCGTTAACCTTAGCGCATCCTCAATTTAAACTTACTCTGCCAGAATTTTGGGCTAAACCAATTCAAGACAGCAACGCCCGATTTTTTACTTTAGGTATTCGTCCCCAACATCTACAGCTAGGAGATAAAGACGAGTCAAATATTTCGGTTACAGTCGATCTGGTTGAAGCTTTGGGAAGTGAAACCTATGTTTCGGCTCATCTAAACGAAGATATAGAAGCGACTATTAACGTAACTCTTACCCCCGATAAACGAGTTGCTATGGGCGATCGCCTCTGGTTATCAATACAAATAGATAAAATTCATCTTTTTAGAGTTGATGGCGGAAAATCTCTTCTTTGCTAAGGTTAATAGTGAAATCGCGAGCGAGTATCGATCTTCCATTAATAACCATGAGTATTAAAACACCAGATTGGGTTAAAAACGCTGTTTTCTATCAAATTTTTCCCGATCGCTTTGCCAGAGGTAAATCTACTATTAAAGGTCAATGGATTGCTTCTACTTTAGAAGGCTGGGATGCTACACCAACTTTACAGGGTTACAAAGGTGGTAATTTGTGGGGAGTTATTGACAAATTAGATTATCTTGTAGACTTAGGCATTAATGCTATTTACTTTACGCCAATTTTTCAGTCTGCTTCCAATCATCGCTATCATACGCATGATTATTATCAGATAGATCCTCTATTGGGTGGAAACGTGGCTTTTGAGGCATTACTGGAAGCCGCTCACCAAAAAAATATTAAAGTCGTTTTAGACGGAGTTTTCAATCATGCCAGTCGGGGCTTTTTCTTTTTTAACGACATTTTAGAAAACGGTCCTCATTCTCCCTGGTTGGACTGGTTTAAAATTCATAAATGGCCACTATCGGCTTATGATGGCGATAAGCCTGCCAACTATGCTAGTTGGGTTGACAATCGTGCTTTACCAGAGTTCAATCACGACAATCCACAAGTCAAAGAATATATCATGCAGGTAGCCGAATATTGGCTACAAAAAGGTATTGATGGCTGGAGATTAGACGTACCTAATGAAGTAACAACACCTGGTTTTTGGTCGGAATTTCGCGATCGCGTCAAAGATATTAATCCCGAAGCCTATATTGTGGGAGAGATTTGGGAAGATGCTACTCCTTGGCTGGATGGCAAACAGTTTGATGGCGTAATGAACTACAGATTTACCGAACCGACGATTGCCTTTACCGCAGGCGATCGCTACGTGCGCGAATACGCACAAGAAAATCTTACTCCCTATCCCCCATTATCGGCAGCAGAATATGCCTCTAAAATCGAACATTTGTTACAAAGACACGATTGGGAAATCCAGCTAACTCAACTTAATCTCTTAGATAGTCACGATACTTCCAGACTTTTAACTGCTGTAGGCGAAGACAAGTCTAGTATGCATTTAGCTACGGTAATGCTATTTACCTTTCCAGGTGCGCCTAGTATTTTTTATGGAGATGAAGTAGGTTTGCCTGGCGGTAAAGATCCAGATTCGCGGAGGGTTTTTCCCGAACCGCAACAGTGGGATGTGGAAACTTTAGAGTATCACAAAGAACTAATTGCCTTACGCCACAAGTATGCTTGTTTGCGGACTGGTACTTACAAGGTGCTGTATGCCAATGAATCGATTTATGCTTTCGCTCGAATTTTAGACTCAGAAATAGTCATAGTAGCAATCAACATCGATGACAATTCCGCTACCGTTCGCTTTCCTGTTAGCGAATTGGCTTCTCAACCAGATTCAGTTATTTACGGCAAGGGACGTATGACCTGGCATTCTGCCGAGGAGATGCAGGAATTGGAGATAACCTTACCCGCTCGCAATAGCGTGATGGTTTCTTGATTGGGATGTAGGCTGTAAGGTGGGCAAATATTCATCAGAGCCTAGTAGAATTTGATAAATAGCTTTTTTGCCCATCAGATTTAGCGAACGGCTAAACTCTAAATATAGATGTTGTCTATCATCTACAGGGCATTGAGTTTGAATGGGACGCTAACAAAGCGCAAAGTAATCGAGAAAAACACGATGTGGCGTTTGAAAAAGCCTCAGAAGTCTTTTTCGCTCCTTTCTATCAAACTGGTGATGCTTCCTTTAATAAGGAAAAACGAGAATTTATCATTAGATATTCTTCTTATTATCGTTTATTGTTGGTTGTCTTTGTAGAACGCGATCGACGAAACCGTATTATTTCTGATCGTCCTGCTACTCGTGCTGAAAGAAAATTATATGAAAATGCCTAAAGAAAAACTTAGTTTAAAATTAAAGTCTCGATCGACAGAAACAGTATCTATTTCAATTCCCACAGATACACTAAAGTCTGTTCAAAAAGTAGCGAATTGTCGGGATATGTCATTAGAAGCTTTGCTTAAATTTTACATCGGGAAAGGTTTGCGACAAGATTTATCAAAATTATTTTCCGATCGCTTATTAGATTCAACTGCCCAAGTTTTGGCAAGGCATATTCAATCGGAAGAAGAAGTGTCAAATATTATTCGTGAAATTCAAGAAGAGACTGCTCTTTAGTTTTAGATAAATTGCGATCGCGTTGCGCTAAATCTATTATGGTAACAAAGACGCGATCGCCTGATATATTTGTTAGTGATAATAGACTATTTCTAGAGCTTAATCGTAATGGTAGCGGCATTGTAAAAAGTAAATACGATTATCTTTGATGCGATAGACTAAACGATGTTCGAGGTTTATACGTCGCGACCAAATATTAGAATCTATGTATTTTAAAGGTTCTGGCTTACCAATTCCTTTAAATGGTTGCTCGCAAGTCACCTCTACCAAATCTAAAATTTTGTCGATCTTGCTTTTGTCTTTCTTTGCCCACCAAAGCAGATGTTCTCGAAAAGTAGGCGTAAAAATAGGACACCATGCTTTAGCTTCGGACAATATCCAAATCCTCGCATAAGTCTTCTACAGACTGAGGTTCGACTATCGAATCATCCATTTGCCTAGATTCATCTATGGCTTTAAAAAGGTCTTTGGCATTAGCAGGAGAGCGTAATAGATAAACTGTCTCTAGTAAACTATCCAACTCTTCTTTGCTAATCAAAGCTACATCTGGCTTATTTCGACGATTAATGATAACAATTTCTGAATTTTTGCTGACTCGATCTAATAAAGATGCTAGTCCATTCCTGGCATTGGTATAGGCAATTGAATCTGTTGTTGGTATCATATCCTGACATAAACCTGTACAGATTTAATGTAACATAAAAAATTTAACCAGATAAAGGTATAAATATAGAGCAGTAACCATAATTATATAGAGCGATCGCGTCACTCTAGATCTGTTGAGGTAACAATGGCGCGATTACACTCACAGAAATTTTACATCGGGAAAGGTTTGCGACAAGATTTATCAAAATTATTCTCCGAACATTTAATAGATTCAACTGCCCAAGTTCTGGCAAGGCATATTGAGTCGGAAGAGGAAGTGTCAAATATTATTCGCGAAATTCAAGAAGAAACTGCTCTTTAGTTTTGGACAAATTGCGATCGCATCATCGGTATATTTAGAAAGTATGTCACAGCAGATGGAGCTTGTCCTTTCGATGAATGGTTCGATAAACTCGATTCGACTCTACAGGCTCGGATTGATGTCAGACTAGATCGAGTACGTCTGGGAAATTTCGGAGACAAAAAAAGTCTGGAAGGAGGAATTTTTGAGCTTCGGTTTCAGTTTGGGGCAGGTTATCGGGTCTATTTTGGATTTTTTAAGAATCAGATAGTGCTTCTACTCGTCGGTGGCTCTAAGAAAACACAAAAGAAAGATATTAAAACAGCACGTCGCCTCTGGAAAGCGTATCAGCAAGAACAAGGAGAAATTTGATTATGCCAACTAAAGATTATCAATCTGATTTACTTCAGCGATTAGCCGATCCTGAATATGCAGCACAGTATTTAAAAGTAGCATTTGATGAAACTCTAGCCGATGGGCATAAATCGGCTTTCTTATTGGCTTTAAAAAATGTAGTAGATGCCAAAGGAGCAATGCAAACAGTGGCAAATGAGGCTAAGATTTCGCGTCAGCATTTATATCGGATGCTAGGTGAAGAAGGAAATCCGACTTTAGAAACACTAACTTCTGTGCTTCAAGCAGTGGGAATGACAATTGATTTCAAACCTTTGGTTGGCAAGTAGTAAGTAATGCAACTATGAAAGAAAGCAATATGGTAGTATGGGTTAGACGGCGATCGCTGTTGCTGTAGAGTGAATGTGGCAATCCGTCTTAACCACCAATATTGATGCGATCGCGCTACTCTAAATCTGTTTAGGAATCGGGGATTAGCGATTAGGAACTTTTTTCTGCCCAGTCACCAATCATTAATACCCAGTCCCACAAGTTATCCTTTTGTAGCAAACATTTAAGTATTTCATATTATACAGAGCGATCGCCTTACTCTAAATCTGTTGCAGTAACAATAGCGCGATCTCCCGATACGTTAATTCTGTTAATCAAAAAGAGATACTACTTCAATCTCAGTTACTCTATACATTGGTTTGGTAGGTTTTTCCGTAGTAATAAACTCTTCTGCACCAACTGATATAGCAGCAGCTATATGTAGAGCATCTATCGCAGCCAAACCATATTTACTGGCAATGTTATATCCATCTTGTATAATTTGGTCTGTATTATTAGCCTAATGAATAACGGCATTAAAAAATGCTTGGTAAAATTCGGCTTCATCAGTTTGACGATAATAAATAGCTTTGGGAAGTACCTCCAGCTTGATAAATTCACTTGAAGCAAACTCTCTATTGACAGAAGCCAAAATTGTTATGGCTCGCTCTGATAAATTTTCTACTCCTCGTGATGCGGTAATTAGCACCCCTGAATCTATAAAAGTTATAGTCATTTATCGATGTTTTGTAAGCTACCTCGACGGCTGACAAGTTCTTTTTCTATTTCCTCTCGATTTAGTAAAGGTACACCAGAGGCTATTATCTTGTTTCTAATCTGGCGTAAGCGTTGTCCTAATTCGGTTTGTTTGGATTGCTTCTGTTCGTTGAGAGATTCAACAAATTGTAAAACCTCTTGCTGTTTATCTAAAGGTAGTTCGCGCCATTTTTCTAGTAAATCTTGTTCGGTATTCATTGCTTTGATGATTTTCCTCCATTTTAACCTCAGTCTAACGAGGCGCGATCGCGCTACTATTAATTAATCTGAGAGTTGTTTGTAGTGATCTCTGTTGCTGTAAAGGGGATGTAGCAATCTATCGTAACTCATCAATATTTATGCGATCCGAAGGCTACGTCGAGCGTAATCGCGTTACTTTAAATCTGTTGCAGTAACAATAGCGCGATCGCTTAATTTATTTCCCCCAGAATTGGGGGTTAGGGGGGCTATATCAACTATTCAATTGTCTGCTAAGAAATTGAAAGAGCAACACGTCTTATTTCTGCCAAAACTTGCGGTAGATCGTTTATTACTCGTTGATTGCTAAATCTCAATACTTTATAGCCATATTCTGCTAACTTAGCAGTCCTAGCAGCGTCATATTCTTTCTGGCGATCGTGTATTTCTCCATCAACTTCTACGACCAATTTACAAGCAGGACAATAAAAATCTAAAATAAAATCTCCTACGGGATGCTGACGGCGAAAACGCAACCCTTCAAGCTGTTTATTTTTTAATACTGCCCACAAACGAGCTTCTGCTGGTGTTAGGTTGTTTCTTAATTTTTTGGCGGTTTGTTCTATTTCTGTACTTGTACCGCGAATTCTTTGGTTATGTTTCACTTTGTTTTACCCCCTTGCCCCCCAATTCTGGGGGGAAGTCCTCTGAAGTCTTCAGTTTACTTTCCAATCTAAGCGATTAACCAAAAGTCCCCCAAACTTGGGGGATTTAGGGGGCTGTATTCCTTCGCATCTTATGGATTTTGCCCCCCTTGCCCCCAAAATCTAGGGGGAAGTTCTTTAAAGTCTTCTGTTTGCTTACCAATCTAAGCGACTAACCAAAAGTCCCCCAAACTTGGGGGATTTAGGGGGCTGTATCCCTTCGCACTTCATGGGTTTCGCCCCCCTTGCCCCCTAACTCGCGCGTGCTTAAGGCGAGGAAACCTCGCCGAGTTCGCTCGTCAAATCTAGGGGGAAGTTCACTTGAGTCTTTAGTTTGCTTACCAATCTAACCGATTAACTCAAAGTCCCCCGAAATCGGGGGATTTAGGGGGGGCAAAGATTTAATGGGCATCTTTGCAACCATGCACCAACTCAACGCGGCAGAAATTTTTTTTTGTAGTGATATGTATTTTGAAAAAATGGGTAATTTCTAACTAGGGAAACAAAGAAACCCCAAACAAACTAACAAACACAAACACAAAAAATTCACACTATTTTTATTTTTAGGAAGGATATCATGAATAGCGTTTTTACTGCAAAACTTTTACAAAATCTACGTAACAAAAAAGCTAACAAAGGTTTTACTTTAATCGAACTATTAGTCGTTGTAATCATCATCGGTGTACTAGCTGCCGTCGCTCTACCTAACCTCTTGGGACAAGTTGCTAAAGGTAGACAAGCTGAAGCAAAAAATAACCTTGGCGCGATCAACCGCACTCAACAGGCTGAACGTCTAGAGACTGGTACATTCCAAACTCTAGCTAATTTACCAATCACAGTATCAGGTGATAACTACAATTATGCTGATGATGGTACGCCAGATGCGGTACAAGCATCTCAAACAGCTACTGCTGTTGCTACTTATGAAAATGACATTTTAGATTATACTGCCGCAGTCAATCAACAAAGTAATGGTACAGTTGTAACAATTATCTGCGAATCTGATGCAGTTAACGGTTCTACTGGTGCTATTTCAGTAACAGCAGGTACTGCCACTACCGCACCTACTTGTGGTACTGGCTCCAGCGAGCTATAACGGTTTAATAATTTTCATATAGCTTGAAAAGAGCATTTTATTCAATTAAAATGCTCTTTTTTTTTAAATAAGTCTTTTTTATATCGACCGATGATAAAATATGTGCTGGTGTTAAAAATTTTATACGATATTAGACAAAAAAAAAATCAAGGTTTTACATTAATTGAGTTGCTAGTAGTAGTAATTATTATTGGTATTTTATCTACTACCACTTTACCAACTTTGTTTAGACAAGTAGAAAAAAGTAGGCAAACAGAAGCCAAAATTACTCTTGGCACTATCAATAGAGTGCAGCAAGGTTATCGTTTTGAACATGGAACTTTTACTACCATGCCTAATTTACCCATGAAAGTAACGGGTAAATATTACATTTATGCTGATAGCGGAACTCCTGATTCGGAAGGTGCGGTACATACAGCAAAAGTTATAGGTACTTTTGAAAATGACCTTAGAGATTATTCTTCTGCTGTCGGTCAAACGTCATCTGGTTCTTATATGGGAGTTGTCTGCGAACAAAATAGTATTGATGGTGCAATCGCTCCTATTCCAGCATCGGTTACAAGTGGTGTTCCTACTTGCACTACTGGTACTACTCAAATAAATTAAACAATTTTATTAAATACAATTACTTATTTCTAGTCTGACTATATCACTCGTCAAAAGCTAATGATTAAACAATTTAAATCAAATTTAATAAATCTAGCTATTTCATTTAGTTTAGGAGCCTTTTGTATATTTTGGATAATTAAATTACAGTCTATACAAGTTAAGCAAATAACTGAAGATACTTTAGACGAAGAAAGCTATGTTCGGCAAGAAAAAGCGGAAGGTTTAAAACTATCTTTCTTAAAAAAAATGCCGTCATTTGGCTTTGATAATCTGATTGCAGACTGGACAATGTTAAGATTTCTGCAATATTTTGGTGACGAAAAAGCTAGAAATCAAACTGGTTACTCATTAAGCCCAAATTTTTTGGAAGTAATTGTCGATCGCGATCCTTTTTTTTCTCGTGCCTATTTAATAATTTCTCCCGCTTCATCCATGTTTGCAGGTTATCCAGAACGCACTGTAGCATTGATGGAAAAAGGCTTAAAACATTTATCACCTGATACTCCCGACGCTTATTACGTTTGGTTATACAAAGGCGTAGATGAAATATTGTTCCTTGACGATCTAGAACAAGCTCAAAATTCTTATGAAATGTCTGCGAAGTGGGCAAGCATCGCAGGAAATGAATTCATTGCAAAATCTGCTAGCGGCACGGCTGAGTTTTTGGCTAACAAACCCGATGCTACTCAAGCACAGATAGGTGCATGGTTTCAATTATACGTAAATGCTAGAGATACAGCTACCCGTCAAATAGCGGAAAGAAACATTGAAAGTCTTGGTGGCGAGTTAAAAGTTTATCCCGATGGCAGAGTAGAAGCCATTCCACCTCAAAATAGCTAGTAGTTAATTAATGTTGCGTGATTTAATCGCCCTAACAAAATCATGGTAATTACCGACAAACCCTGTAGGGGCGATTCGCGAATCGCCCCTACAATGCGAAACGCCCATACGAAAAAACGGCGGTTCGCCCCCACAACATATTTACAACACCCAAACGACAATCAAATTTAATGAAATACGATCGCAACAAACACCATAGGCGTTCGATCCGATTAAAAGGATATGATTATAGTCAACCTGGGGCGTATTTTGTCACCATTTGCACCTATGAAAGACAATGTTTGTTTGGCAAAATCGTTAACGGACAAATGCGTTTGAATGGGTTTGGTGAAATTGTGGCGGAACAATGGCAAAAATCCGCCGTAATTAGACAGGAAATTAAATTGGATGCGTGGGTTGTGATGCCCAAACATGTTCATGGAATTGTCGTTATCACCAACCCTGTAGGGGCGAACGGCGGTTCGCCCCTACGTAACAATTTGCCGCAACATAACCGTTTATCCCCATGCGATCGTTCGATTCGACACAACCATGAACCATTACGAATGAAACCTAAATCATTATCATCGTCAATTGCGGGGTTTAAATCAACCGTCACCAAACAAATTAATATTCTACGCGATGCCCCAGGCACACCCGTATGGCAACGTAATTATTACGAGCATATCATACGCGATCGCTCCGCATTAAATAAAATCCGCCAATACGTCATTAATAATCCCCTCGCTTGGCAAACAGACCAGTTGCACCTCGACAATACTACAAAATGGTAGATGCGATTGGCTTGCGCTAGCGCACTTCGTGCGATCGCAGAAAATATCACATCAGGGCGATCGCCTTTACAAAATCATTACCTTATATGGAATGGTAAACAATTTGCTCTGGAGATGGAACAAGCTTATCAACAGATGTGGAGCAATTATATTAATAATTCTCTATGACATTAGTAAAAGGTAGCGATCGCACAACCTCTAATATTGCTGTTGTCATTGTCTGTACAATAGACATACAATAGATGAAATGAAAGTTATCCGCTGGAATCTTGCCAAAAATGAGAAGCTTAAATCTCAACGAGGAGTATCGTTTGAAGCAGTTTTGGCAGCAATTAATAGAGGGGATCTACTTGATGATTATATTCATCCAAATCAAAGTCAATATCCAAACCAACGTTTGCTTGTAGTCCAGATTCAAGGTTACGCTTACATTGTTCCGTATATTGAAACTGAATCGGAACTTTTTTTGAAAACAATTATTCCCTCTCGGAAGGCAACTAAGCAATATCTCAGAAGAGACAATAACCATGAATAAATTAGATTTAGATGGTGAAGAAAAAGAAATACTAGAGTCTTTTGAACGAGGAGAATGGCAATTAGTTGGCGATAAAACTCGTCTGGCACAACTTCGTAGTTATGCTAAGGCTACTCTAGCTAAAGATAAACGAATTACCTTGAGGCTTTCATCTTTCGATTTAGATGCTATTCAAGCAAAAGCTATTGAAGAAGGGATTCCTTATCAGACACTAATCTCTAGTATCCTTCATAAATATGCTACTGGTCTTTTGGTCGAGCGACAACAAGAAGCCAATCAAAGAAACTTCTAATTCATTGGCAATATCTACTGCTTCTTCCATTAAGAGATTTATTGCCACGCCAGAGAATAACTAGTATTTATGAGTGTTGGGTTTTTTGCATCAACCCAACCTACTAGCGCGTCCAGCTCTGGAAATGGAACAAGTTTATCAACAGATGTAAAGCAATTATATTAATCCTCTTTAGGGCGATCGCTGTGAAGTCCGACCCACTGTGAGATGGCTACATAGTCCGATAAATAAAAGTACAATTTAATTAAAGTATTTCATCTAGAGAGTCACAATAATGGAAGGCGTTCAATTTTTAATAAATGAAGAAGGCGAAAAAATCTCTGTATTAATCGATCTAAGCAAGTGGGGAGATTTATGGGAAGATTTTCATGACATGATGGTTTCTCGCTCTCGTCAAGATGAATCAGAAATTAGTTGGGATGAGCTTAAAGCAGATATAGAAATATGAAATGTGATGGATTTAAAATTGAATAGATATTGTTAGTATAATTTAAGCTTTCAAATGACAACTATTAAATTGAACAAAGAAACCGAAAAACAGCTAGCAGATATTTTGTCGCAGGAAAATTGTAGTAATAAAACTGAACTAATCGAACAATTGATTCGCGATCGCTGGCTGGCTTTACAAGCAGAAAAAACCGTTGTTGAAAGGAGAGGAGGTCATCCTCAGCATCTGCTGCAAAACGCATCGCCAGACTTATCAGAACGAGAAACTAGAAAAAAAGCGATCGCCGATTATGTACTACGCCAAAATTTTAGTAGATAGTGGCTTTTTGATTGCTTACTACAGTGCTGGAGATCGATACCATCAACAAGTATCTAGCTTTTTAGAAACCTGCACCGCTCAATTAACTACTACTCCTATGTGCGTTACTGAAGTTATGTGGTTGCTTAGTGCTGATTGGCGAGTGCAAAATGAGTTTTTGTTAGATTTAGCTAATGGAATATACGAGTGCATTTATTTAAACAGTACTGACTTTTCGCGAATTGCCCAGCTAAATAAGCAATATCGAGATTTGCCAGGGGATTTTGCCGATTTATCTCTAGTCGCTATTTCCGAACGTTTGAATTTAGAAGCAATTGCTACACTCGATAGTGACTTTGATATTTATCGCAGATATCGTTCTCAACCTTTTGTTAGAGTTTTTTTACCTAATTAATGCGATCGCCCGACACGAAAAAATATGAATTGCGATCGTCAAGCAGTTTTGAGCCACATCGAACAATTACTGTGATAAGTGTTTACCCTTAGTTGTTTGATGTGCTACGTAGGGGATATGCAAGAAAAAAAGATACCAATTAGGTGGGAATAATAGTGATATCCCATTTGGGTAAAGTTTCAGATCTGTGCCAGAAGGGTTCATAGTGCTTTAATTCGTTAGATAAAACTTTGACTCCTTTTTCATAGGTGTTCTCCACCAAATGCACGATAGGTTTGATTCCTTTCCAAGTCATATTGCTTGCACATTTTAGAGCGGCTTCAACCGAGTCCAAAATAGTCCCATTCCAATAGTTTTCTAATGTTGCCCAACATCGTTCAATCTGATTGTATTTGCTGTGATATGGAGGATAGTAAATTAGACGAATTTTGACACCAATGCTCTGGGACAACTCGACCATGCGTTTGATGAATTGAGTACGGTTACTTCTAGTTGCTGCTCCCCCATCAAGGTTAATTACCCATTCATCGAGTTGCGATTTCTGGAGTTGATGTTCATGCCACCAAGCTGTCAAACAATCAACGATAAAATCGCTTGTTTCAGCAGACTGACCCATGTAAATTGATAATTGGTCATTGCCAGTATTGAGAATACCAAAGGGTATCAAAGTAGCTTGCCATTGTGTGTCATGGTCATCTGCTTCTCTAGCCTTTAAAGTCCGCGCCTTGCCACCTCGCGATAGATTGCCAATTTTGACTTTGGCTTTGTTGTCAATCGATACACGTAAGGATTTAGAATTCTTATCCGAGATTTGATTTTCGCGGAAAACATTTTCAAAGATGGCATCGGTTTGTGGTATCTTTTTCAGTGGTTTGGTTTTTTGGATTTTTTTAAACGATAGCCTAAACGATTCAGAATTTCGCCAATTGTCTGGCGAGTTGGTAATTGTGTCTCCGTATATCCCTTTTCGCGGCTCAATGCCTCTCTTACCGCTCTGGCACTGATACGAGCATAACAAAGAGTGGATTGAAACTTTGGGTCAGCTTGAGCTTGAGCATCTACTAAAGAACGGATATCTGTTTCCAAATTAGGTAACTTTTCTTCACTCTTCTTACATCCCCTTGCTCGATAGTTATCTGCACAGACAATCCCTGTTCTTCTTTCTTGTAATCCTTTTTGGATACTGTGTCTATTCCAACCTAAAACTGTTTCTGCTCTCCTGGCTGAACCCCCAAAATAATCTTCCGTTACCTTGGCTATGAAATCTCGTTTTCGATTGCCAGCTAGTTTTCCGGCAGCATCTTTGAAAGTCGATTTGACAGTTTCTGTCAGTTCCATCGGCAAAATTCCATTTATGATTTGTTATTTTTTAGAATGCCTGGTATTTTATTTATTCGCAAGCCCATAGGTTCTCAGCACACCGTCGATCGAGATTTGATAGCCTCCGATTTCAGGATTGCTAGAAGCTATATTACAAAACTACTCTAAAGTGTCGCGATCGACTCGTATCGAGATAGCTTCTGTCGCTGGTTTTTTTTGACTAACTTAGCATTTTCAAAAAAGTTTTCATCAAGCTCGGGAATATCTGAATAGTCTATGTCTTCATCTGACATATTGACTAATTTATGATGTCGTTCTTTATCTGACATTAAGCAACTTTGAACCACGTTGATAAATTATTGTGGTGAAGTTTCACCCTTTCTCACCCATTGCTGTTGTGCCATCGATCTTACTTGAAATTTTTAGTTTTTTCCTTAAGGTTCCGACTTTTCCTTACCTTTTTAATTTTTATCTTTATTTGGGGAAAGATAACTAATGCGCCTCGTTTAAATTAAAAATTAGCTTTTAAAAGTACGAGTTTTTAGGGTAAATGGGCTGTAATTATTAGTTTAATAATATTTAATCTATGTTTGAGGTAGTAGTGGGTCATAGCAACGATCCTGATTCGCAAGAAGCCGTTGCCGAGATCTTAGAACAATGTTTGTCTGCATTAGCGGGAAAAACTCCGCAGGCGGGAATTTTATATGCGGCGATCGATTTTGAACACGATTTAATTTTAGAGAAAATTTACCAACAATTTCCCCAACTAGAATTAATTGGCGGTACGACAGATGGCGAAATTTCTTCCCAGTTGGGGTTTCAAGACGATTCTCTAACAATTATGTTGTTTTGCTCTGATGAAGTTAAAATTCGTGCGGGTATTGGTAAAGAAGCTTCGCAACGACCTTCAATTGCCGTCAAACAGGCGATCTCTTTAGCTAAAGCCGAGATAGATCGAGAAGTAAGTTTGTGTATTGCTTTACCCGATGGTTTAAAAAGTAACGGAGTGGTTTTAATTAAAGCCTTAAAACAAGAATTGGGCAGCAAGGCTACTATCGTTGGTGGATTTACTGCCGATAGCTGGCGATTCGAGCAAACGTATCAATTTTATCAACGTCAAGTTTTAACCGATACAATTCCCGTATTGCTTTTTTCTGGCAACTTATTAGTTAGTTGTGGGGTTAATAGTGGCTGGAATCCTATTGGTAAAAAAAGCCAGGTTACCAAAGTCAAACAAAATATTCTTTACGAAGTAGACGGTAAACCCGCTCTCGATTTCTACCGATATTATTTGGGCGATTTATTTCCTTCTCTAGAGTATCCTTTGGCAGTTTACGAACCAGACAATCATAAATTTTATTTGCGCGCTCCTAACGGCTACGATCGCGAGCTAGGCACGATTAATTTTTTAGCCGATATTCCCGAAGGTTCCTTCGTACAGATAACTGAAACAACTAGAGAGGCAATTTTAAGTTCTTCGGAAGTATCGATGCAAGATGCTATGGAGCGATATCCAGGATATAAACCTGCCGCAGCTTTATTTTTCTCTTGTGCGGCTCGCCGTCAAGTTCTAGGTACTAAAGCCAAAGAAGAATATCAAATGGTAAAACAACATTTGCAGTTCGATTTACCTAGTTGTGGTTTTTACAGCAATGGCGAAATTGCTCCACTAGAAAAATATGGAGCGACTTTGTTTCACAATGAAACCTTTATTACCGTACTGCTAGGCACAAAATAAAATAATGGAATAATAGCTTATGTTTGAAGTAGTTATCGGGCATAGTAACGATCCCGATTCCCAAGAGGCGATCGCTGAAGTTCTAGAGGAATGCTCGACTGAATTAGCAGGAACGACACCCCAAGCGGGAATTTTATATGCGGCGATCGATTTTGAACACGATTTAGTTTTAGAGAGCATCTACCAACAATTTCCCCAATTAGAATTAATTGGCTGTACCACAGATGGTGAAATTTCGTCTAAATTGGGTTTTCAAGAAGATTCTCTAACGCTAATTTTGTTTTGCTCTGATGAAATTGAAATTCGGGCTGGTGTCGGACAAAATCTTGCCTCAAATCCAGTAGCCGCAGTAGAAGAAGCTATTACCAATGCTCGATCTCAAGTCGATGGCGAAATAAGTTTGTGTCTGACTTTAGCCGATGGCTTGAGTAACTGTGGCGTAACTATTGTCGAAGCAATAAAGCAAAGTTTGGGTAAGCAGATCCCTTTATTTGGTGGCATGAGTGCCGATCGCCTGCAATTTCAAAAAACCTATCAATTTTGCCAGCAGCAAGTCTATACTAACGCGATCGCGGTATTGCTATTTTCTGGCAAGTTAATCCATTCTTATGGTGTGGCTAATGGCTGGAATCCGATTGGTAAAAGACAAAAAATAACCAAAGTTGACAAAAATATAGTTTACGAACTTGATAATCGCCCCATTTTAGATTTTTATCAATACTATTTGAATGATTCTTTTCCTTCTTTAGAGTATCCCCTGGCAGTGTTCGATGAAGACAGCGACAACTTTTATATGAGAGTACCCAACAATTACGATACCGAAACGGGTAGCGTTAGCTTTTTTGCCGAAATTCCCTTGGGTGCAACCGTGCAAATTGTCGAAACTAATGGCGATCGCATTATCGAATCTTCTCCATCGTCGATGTTACAGGCGATCGACAAATACCCAGGAACGACACCAACTGTTGCCTTATTTTTTTCCTGTGCGACTCGCAGAAAGATTTTAGGGACTAAAGCCGAACGAGAATATGAAGTAATTAATAGTTGTTTACCTCGATCGCTTCCAAGCTGTGGATTTTATACTTATGGCGAAATTTCTCCCTTAGAACATTATCCAGAAACTTTTTTACACCACGAAACTTTGATCGCTTTACTCTTAGGAACGAGGTAAATGGATTCAGAACGGATAGATTACAAACGGCAAATTAAGCAGCTAGAAAAGACCAATCGAGTTTTGCAAAAAAAACTCGAACGTTCTGAAGAAAGACGAATTGGTCTTGAAGAAAACAATCAAAAAAAAGAGTCTTTATTTAAAAGAGTAATTAGCGATCTTCAAGAGTCTCAAGATATTTTGGAAAAGCGCACTCAAGAATTATCACAGGCACTAGAAAACTTGCAGCTGACGCAAAAACAGCTAGTAGAAGCTGAAAAAATGGCAGCACTGGGTAATTTGGTTGCAGGAGTCGCGCACGAAATAAATACGCCTATCGGTACTAGTATAACCGTTGCTTCTACTTTGTTTGATGAAACTCAAGCTTTTGTCGCTCGCATTCGACAAGGCGCATTAAAACGCTCGACTCTTAATAGCTATTTAGAAACAGCTTCAGAAAGTAGCCAATTAATCTCTACGAATCTCGAACGCGCTGGAGAACTGGTACAAAGTTTCAAACAAGTTGCAGTCGATCGCACCAGTTTAGAAAAACGACAGTTTTCGGTCAAACACTATATTGAAGAAGTTTTGGTAAGCCTAACTCCTCAATTCAAACATAGCAAGCATCAAATTGAGGTAACAGGAGATGAAACGATCTTCATTGATAGTTATCCAGGTGCTTTGGCACAAATAATTACTAATTTAGTCATGAACTCTCTAACTCATGCCTATCCCTCAGAAAAATCGGGAAAGATAGAATTTGCCGTATTTAAAAACGAAGATCGAGTTCAAATTAACTACAGTGATGACGGTTGTGGTATTTCCCAGGCTAATTTGAGTAAAATTTTCAATCCTTTTTTTACTACGGCAAGACACAGTGGCGGTAGCGGTTTGGGACTGCATTTAGTCTACAATTTGGTAGTTCAGCAATTACAAGGCGCGATCGTAGTAGAAAGCGAAGTTGGTAGAGGCACTTTGTTTAAAATTTCTGTTCCAGATTTAAAAGAAAATATTATTCAAAATTAAAATTAAAGGGTAAACGGGCGTATATACCCTGTGGATCTTTAAAACTTTGCAAAATTTCTAAATCCCGTTCGATTCTTAGTAATTCTGTGGTTAGGGGAGCAGTATTCTTTAGCGTCTTTAAAGCCTCGGCATCAAACAGTAATTCGAGAATTTCAGTTTCCCATCTATTTTGTTGGGGATATTCTTCTAGCCGCCAGTCAGTTCCTAACTCGGCTTGTTTGGCTGCATAAGCGACCGCCGCTTCTAATCCGCCAATGCTGTCTACCAATCCAATCTCAACAGCTTCTCGACCAGACCAAACCCTACCTCTAGCAATTTCTTTTACTTTGTCTTGAGAAAGATGGCGATATTTAGCAACCTTATTTAAAAAAAGGTCGTATATTTTGTTGACTGACTCTTGATAAATAGCCAGTTCGGCATCGGTTTTGGGACGCAGGCTAGAGTTAATATCGGCAAAACGCCCCGTTTTGACTACATCCCAAGTTATCCCCTGTTCTTGACTAATTTCTTGAAAATTAGGCAGCAAGCCAAAAACCCCAATCGAACCAGTAATCGTATTTTCCAAGGCAAAAATGCGATCGGCACCAGCAGCAATCCAGTAACCGCCAGAAGCTGCCACATTACCCATAGAGACTACTACGGGTTTGGCTTGGCGAGCGAGTAAAATTTCTCTGAGAATGACTTCTGAAGCGGTAGCACTACCTCCAGGGCTATTAATTCTTAAGACAATTGCCTCAATTTTGTCATCTTTTCTAAGCTGACGCAGGGTTTCAGTAAAGCGATCGCTACCTATAGAATCTAAATTCCCCTCTCCGTCTACAATCGAGCCTTCTGCATACAGTACTGCTACTACATTGTTAGCAGCATTTTCTCCTTCAACCAGTACGCGATTGGCGTAGGTTGCTAATTTTATTTGTCTAAAAGTTTCGCTATTTTGAGATTCTCCAGTTAGCTGTCGCAGTTGGGTTAAGACATCATCGTAATACCCACTGCGATCGATTAAGCCGATCTTTCTTGCCTCTTGAGAATAGAGAAAACCGCGATCGCTAGCCACCTGCTGCAATTTTCCCGTTGTTAATTGACGGCTTTCACCTACTGCAAACATAAAATTTCCCCACAAATCCCAGAGCAACTTTTGTGTTTGCTGGCGATTTTCAGGACTATAATCGGAACGAGTAAACGGTTCGACAGCAGATTTATAGTCGCCTACTCGAACTACCTGCACGCCAACACCGTATTTTTCCAATGCTTCTTTGAAAAAAATCTGTTGGGAATTCAAACCATTAAATTCTATAATTCCCATAGGATTTAAAACTACTCGGTTGGCAACAGAACTTAGATAGTAATCGCGTTCGCTCGAATTGACATCATAGGCAATAATTTTCTTACCCGCAGCTCTAAAATTTTGTAAAGCTTGTCTGACTTCAGCTAAATTGGCATAGCCATTGCCAGCATCGTTTTTTCTGCCATCGAGCAACAAACCTACAATCCGCTCGTCTTCGGTTGCCCGTTCTATTGACTGCAATACCCGATGCAAAGTCATGGTTTCGCGATCGCTACCAGAAAAGGCTTGTCCTAAATTAGCAGGCGATTGTGAATCTTTAATCTGCATTCCCAGATCGACTACCAATATCGATTTGTTTTCAACAACGGGTTGTTTGTTTACGGATACGGCAGTTATTAATAATAAGACCAATCCACCTGCACCAAGACCAAAAAATAGCAGCAGTCCTGCTAAGGTGCCGATCGCACTGGCAATGGTTTGCTTGAAAAATTGCTTCATTGCTTTACTGTAAGTTATTAAAGACTAAGCCAGTTAAAATCCGACTGGTTTTTATAGTTCCCCTTATATTTGACAATAAGATCTTCGACAATAGAAATTTTGCAGGCGAAAATATAGTATATTTCATCGGCATATTAGCGCGATCGCTAGTTAGAATTAATTAGCAACACAGATTGGGTAGTTATAGTAACAATTTATAAGTTTTAGTCATTAAAACTTCATTTGGTTGTCACAAGAAAGTCATAGCCAACATTTATATTAAAAATGTCGGCTCTAAATTCTACTTCACCCAAGCTCCTTCAGGCTTTTTAGGGTCGGCTTTCTCTAAATTTTAGATTACCAAATAAATAATTTTTATAATTACTCTTTTAATATAATTCGCTACTCATAACAAAATAAGCATCAGAGGTGATATATAAATAATGAAACCAACGTTTTCATCCCCATCATCATCGCCAAAACAGAACCTGTTGTCTAGTTGGCGAAAAGTTACAAAACCTATATCTCTAGTACTGCTTGGAGGCGGCATAGCTTTAGGTGGCAACTATTTAATTAATAGTCCACAAATTGTTGCCAGTCCTCTAAATGACTCAGAAGTGGCTCAAAGCTCCAATTCGCCCTTCCGTTCGTCAGTAGCTCAAAGTTCCCCCGACATTGTTCCCCAGAATTTCGTTACCAATGTAGTCAATACGGTTGGTAGTTCAGTCGTACGAATTAACGCCTCGCGGACGGTAGAAACACGATTACCAGAAGCCTTCGACGATCCTTATTTTCGCCGCTTCTTTGGTTCCCAAATGCCTAACATGCCCGATACCCAGGTACAGCGAGGTACGGGTTCTGGTTTTATTGTCAGTTCTGACGGCTTGGTTTTAACCAATGCTCACGTTATTGATGGTGCGGATAAAGTAACCGTTACTCTTAAAGACGGACGCACTATAGCAGGAGAAGTAATGGGAACCGATCCCGTTACCGATATGGCGGTAGTTAAAATTGAAGCTACCGAATTACCCGCAGTTGTATTTGGTAATTCAGATACTTTGCAAATTGGTGAGTGGGCGATCGCCATTGGCAATCCTTTAGGGCTGGACAACACCGTTACTACTGGCATCGTAAGTGCTACAGGACGCAGTAGCTCTCAAGTTGGTGTGGGAGATAAACGGATTGACTTTATCCAAACCGATGCTGCTATCAACCCTGGTAACTCTGGAGGACCTTTACTCAACTCTAAAGGTGAAGTAATTGGTATTAATACTGCAATAATTCAAAACGCTCAGGGTTTGGGCTTTGCTATTCCCATCAACACCGCCAAAAATATTGCCGAACAGTTAATCGCTAGTGGAAAAGTAGACCATCCCTTCTTAGGTATCCGTATGACTTCTTTGACTCCAGAAATCAAAGCCGAATTGCAAAACCGACAAAACTTTGCTTTTGATAGCGATAGCGGGGTAGTTATTGTCGAAGTCGTACCTAATTCTCCTGCTGCTAGAGCGGGATTGCGTGCTGGAGATGTAATTGAAGAAATTGACGGTAAAAAAATTAAAACTGCCGATGAAGTACAAAGAGCCGTAGAGCAAATCGCAGTAGGCGAGCAGTTACCAATGAAATTAAACCGTCAGGGTAGAAATTTGGCTTTAGATGTCAAGGTAGGAATCTTACCCAGCCAGACTTCATAACTATAGCAATTTATATTATTACAGCTTAAGCTTTTACCCCTAGATAATCGGTTCCTCTAGTTAATAGAGGGACTTTTTTTTTGGGATATCAAGGAAATTATTGTAGTTTTTGTGGGCGATCGCTTCATCTAACTAATAACACTGAAAATTAAAACAATATTGAGTTAATTTTTGCTAGAAGCTTCAGTAAAATCACTAAAGTAGTCTTTACAAAAATTTCTGCATAAATAATTTTCCCGACTTTTTTCATAGTATTTTCGCTTTTTAGGGTTGAGCCTCCCTATTTTTTCTGATGGGCGTTTCAGTTTTCATTGATTAAATTAGTGGGGGTTCAGCTAGCCTTTAAATGCATATTTATTTTTATTTGTAATAACGCAATATACACATAACATTGCTTCCAGTTTATTTGCTTATAGCTAAAAGCGGAGGTTGGTTTCTATTTAGCAACTTGCGATCGACTAAGTTTTTTAACTTATTAGCTCGAAAAATTTATTTAACTTTGTTACGCGATTTATAGATTTTAATTAATTACTTATGAATTTGTCCCACGATACATTTACTACTACTGAGATAAATATGTTGGCAAATAAATCTAAACTGGTTTTTATCGACTCTCAAGTTGAAAACTATCGAGCTTTAGCTGCTGGAGTCGTTCCCGAAGCCAAAGTAGTTATTCTCTCAGAGAAGTACGATGGTATCATTCAAATAAGTGAAGTTTTAAGCCAAAGACAGCAGGTAGCAGAAGTTCATATCGTCTCACACGGTTCTCCTGGCTGCTTGTATCTCGGCAACACCCAACTCAGCCTCAACACGTTAGATAAGTATCAACAAGATTTAAAATCCTGGTTCTCGTATTCCCTGCTCCCCTGCTCTCCTGCTCCCCTGCTTTTTCTTTACGGTTGTAACGTTGCTGCTGGGGATGCTGGTGAAGAGTTTATCGCCAAGTTATACGACATTACTGGTGCCAACATCGCTGCGTCTACTACTCGCACTGGTAATGCTGCTAAGGGTGGTAATTGGAACTTAGAACATCGAGTCGGTCATACAATCTCTACACTCCACAATGAACCAGTTGCTCTTACCCCTTTGAGTGTCGCAGACTGGGATGGCGTTTTGGCATTAGAAGTAAATATTACGTCCGCACCGAATTTAGTAGTCGATCACAATGGTAATGGTGGTCCCGAAGCAGCACACCTTTCGGCAACAATTACTAATACTGGTAGCGAACCACTGACTGATGTTTGGTTTTACATGGGGGACTATGGCGATGGCACTAATCCCCAGGTTGGTACCTATGCTGCCAATGGTTCTTACTCCTTTACCCATGAAGGTAATGATGCTGCTAGATATCTTGGGACTATTGCCCCAGGCGAAACCATCCATCAATACTGGCTGGTAAGCTACCCAACCGATACCGCCGTTTTTGGCAAAAAAGCCGATATCAGCGACGATACAACTCTAAATTACGACGTATGGGCAACAGCCAACGATCCGACAAATGGCAGTTTATTAGAATTTCAAAATGGCGAAGCGACTTTACGGGCAGAGATTGCAGCTTCGGCAAACAAAATTTGGCCCAATACCACATCTAAAGTTCCCGACGAATACCTTAATGCTTTTGAAGAGCAACTTGGATGGCGACCCGAAAACGTTGTCGGCGACGGCACGACGGGTTTGCAGGGTATTTGGTACGATATGGGTCGGGTCAATCAAGGTATTGACTACGACGGCGATTTCATTCCCGACCACGATGTTTGGTTGCAGCCTGTCGGCGATCCCAGCCAATACGATCCTTCAAATTCTCGCCTGGTTAGTAATTATGGGGTGCTAATCGTCAAGCTCAACGACGGCACCGAAAAAATCATTGCCTTTGAAGACCAACTGTATCACAAAGATATACCTGCTAATAATACTGGTGTTGTCGGTTTGGTCTTTTATGAATTTGCCAAACTTGGTGATGGCAGTTCTACTTTAACCCCCTATCAACAGTCAGCTTCGGGCGACGATAACATTAAATACAACGGTGACTATGGTAGGTCTGGGGGCGAGGTTGTCTTTACCGACCCCTCACTAACCTTTGATAAAGTCGTCAATACCGACACCGTAGATATTGCCTCTGCTACAGAGTATACCTATACTTTAACCGCTACTAATGATGGTACGGTTCCTTTGGGCAATCCCAGCTATGGAACTCCTCTGGTGATTTATGATGAAATTCCAGAGGGCATGAATTATGCTGGCGGTGCGGAAATTAATAATACCGTTCCTGCTGACTCTACTCTAACGGTTTTCTATTCTACCGATAATGGTGCTACCTGGGACGCTACCGAACCTGCGGATCTTTCTACAGTTACCAATCTACAGTGGTGGCTAGATTCTTCTTTAGAAGCAAGTGACTCATTTACGGCAACTTTTAATGCAGTTCCTGACGGTACTACTCCCACAGAGTCCTTCCCCTACATTCTCAACACGGGGGGAGTAGGATTTGCTGGTGGTACATTATCTGATGGCGAAGCAACTACCCGTATTCTTGGTTCGCAAACCATATCGGGAACAGTATTTGAAGACGATGGTGGAACTACTGGAACTACCTTAGACGGTATTCTCAACGGTGACGAAGCGGGTATGGATTTGGTCGATCTAAATCTTTACTACGACAGCAATAATGATGGCGCGATCGATTCGGGTGATTTCCTTTGGGATACAACTACATCCGATGTCAATGGTGATTACTCCTTTGGTGATTTGCCCGATGGTAATTGGATCGTAGAAGTTACTCGCGATGACCCAGATAAAACGACTGGTTATACTCTGTCGTCGGAAGAAACCTATGCGGTTAATATTGCGGGGGTAAATTCTACCGACAATGATTTTGGTTTTGGTCCCGTATTGGCGGTTGATAAGCAAGTAGTAAACAGCCCAGTTTTAGAAGGAAGTGAAGTTACCTATACTATCGATCTGACCAACAATTTAAGTTCGGGTTCTGGTGAAGGCGGTTCGGGGAATCAATACGATCTTTGGGTCGAATCGGTTAATGGAAATTTTACGCCACCCGAGAATATAACAGACGGAGCTAATGATACTTTTGCTTCAGCCTTTTTTAATGGGAACATTGCTGATGGAGGTGTATTTACTCTACCAGGAACGACAGCCAACATTACTAAAGTGGAAATGGTGGCGAATGTTTATCAGACAGGTACTATTAATGATGACACTTGGGAATTTCAACTTAGAGAAAATGGCGCAACCACCGATACTCTAACGTTTGTCCCTTCAGATTTTTCTACTTACAATTCTGTTGCTAATGCAGGTGAACTGATCTGGGATGTTACTAGCTTAAGAACCTGGGATTGGTCTGACTTTACTAGCACTTTTAATTCTGGAGTTGGCGCATATCTTATTACTATCAAAAACGGTCAGGGTGATAATTCAGTTCCCTATGTTGATGCCTTGGGTTTTCGAGTTACTACCGATGAACCCGCGGGTTCTGGCAGTTCCTTCGATATCGATACAACCATTGCCTCCACTCCCTTAATCGATGATTATGATGAAACTAAGCTAAGATTTGTCTCTGCTTCAGTTACTCCTGATTCAGTTGATGAAGTTAACGGTATTTTGACCTGGAATGATGTTGGGGCAGTTAATGCAGGGGACACTAACCAAATTGAAGTAGTTTACGAAGCACTCGAACCGTTAAACAATACTACTGAAAGCGGCATCCAGAACACTGCTTTGGTTACGGGCGCGGTGATGGCAAACGGAGAAGCCGTTAACGATGACTCCAATCTCGTTACCGTTACTATCAATCCAACTGCCACTATCGGTGATACTATCTGGAGTGACCAGAATAATGATGGTGTTTTTGATGCGGGCGAACCTGGCGTACCAGGAGTTACTGTCGAGTTATATGACGGTAATACTTTACTCCAAACAACAGTAACTGAGTCCAGTGGTAACTATGAGTTTGTAGTAGATACTGATGGAACTTATACAGTTCAAATAGATACTGCAACTTTACCCAGTGGTTATACAAAAACCTACGACCCTGATGGTGGTCAGGCAAATAAACATGTAGCAGATGTCACTATTGCCTCGCTAGCAAACAATCTCGACCAGGATTTTGGCTATAACATCATCAGCAATTCTTTATTTGGTAATGTCTGGCAAGACTACGATAGCGATGGTGGTACTCCCGAAGACGGTGAAGGTGGACTAAGTGGGATTACAGTTAATCTACTAAACAATACAGGCTCTGTAGTTGACACGACCACCACTGACGCAAATGGTGATTACACCTTTGAAGGTATTGCTAGTGGAGATTATCAAATACAAATTGATGCAACTACTCTACCTGCGGATTCGACCTGGACGCAAACTGCCGACCCCGATGCCACCGTTGACAACCTGACCACTAGCCTAATCACTCTTAGTGGGGGTGATTTTCTTGGCAGTTACGATTTTGGTTATTCTGCTTCGGGTACGGCATCCATTGGTGATACGGTTTTCTTTGACTGGAATCAGGATGGTATTCAAGATGCTAGCGATGAAGGCATACCTAATATCATCCTCAATCTTTATGCCGATATTGATAGTGATGGCGTATACGACCCCGATACCGACCCAATAATTACTACTACCTCTACGGCTGCTGATGGTACCTATAGCTTTACCAATCTCGCACCAGGAGATTATTTAGTTGCGGTAGATGAAACTGATACCGATCTACCTGCCGACCTTACTGGATTGGTGACTAATCCTGCTAGCGTTACTCTCACTGCAGGTGAAACTAATAATGATATCGATTTCCCCTACAACAAATATGGTGATGCCACCATTAGCGGTAATCTCTGGTATGACGTAAACGGTGACGGAACTCAAGGCACTTCTGAAACCACGACTCTATCCAACATTCTGGTAACCCTATATGCGGATCTCAACGGTGATGGTACTTATGTGGCACTACAAACAGTGGATACCGATGCTGACGGTAACTACAGCTTTAGTAGTTTGCCTGACGGGGATTATCAAATCATTGTCGATGATGCAGATACCGATTTACCCATAGATAGCTATGGAAATGTTTATCAGCCAACCACAGCTAATACAACAAATGTTTCCATCACCAACGGAGCAGACCAAACTGCGGACTTTGGTTTTGGGGTGTTGGCAACTATTGGAGATTCGGTTTATTACGATGCTAACGCTAACGGAACTCAAGATTTCAATGAAATCGGGATTGGTGGCGTTACCGTTAACTTGCTGGATGGAGAAGGTAACACAGTTGCAACTACCACCACAGCAGACGGAACTGGTGCAGAATTAGCAGGTTCTTATCTGTTTACAGGAGTCGAACCTGGAACTTATACCGTAGCAATTGACACTGCTACTTTACCGTCGGGACTAACTATTGCCGACAACACCGACGACCCAGACCGCGATGGTGTACCCAGTTGGGATAATACTTACCCCTCTCTTCCTGCTGCAGATGCCCAAGATAGTAATGTCATCGTTGACTACGGCACGAATTATCAAGGTGCGGATTTTGGTTTTGAACCCAGTTCGGTAGTTGGAGATTATATTTGGTTAGACCAAGACGGAGATGGCATTCAAGATGCTAGCGAAGTAGGGATATCGGATGTTGAAATATCCATTACCGATGGTACGACAACCTTCACTACAACTACTGATAACGAGGGTTACTACTTCTTCCAAGACCTGACGGAAGGAAACTGGACAATTACTGTTACTCAGCCAACAGACACATCACCAACTTCTAGTGGAGATATTAACGACCTACTTAATGGGACGGGCAGTGTCGGAGCTAATACCACTACGATTACGGTTGATAACACAGGAGCGGTTACTCAAGTAGATGGTAATGCCATAGATGACGGAACATATATTGACTTTGGTTATGCCTATAGTGGACCTAACAGTGTTAGCGGTACAGTAGTTTTAGAAGAACAAGGTACGACTGATGGCAATTCGGGAGAAGGCACCGATATTCCTGTCGAAAGTCTGACGGTCTTTATTTATAAAGACAACGGTGGCAGTCCAGTTTATATTGGCTCGACTGAAACCGATGCTGATGGTAATTATTCTTTCGGTAATTTACCTGCCGATACTTACTATATCTCTTTAGCTAAGAGCCTACCCATCCTAGAAGATACTGCCCTAACTACAACTGATACGGATACCCCAGCAACTTCTATTACCGACAACAATACTTCAGTATTCCAAACAGTCACAGTAGACAGTGACGTAACGGCACTCGATTTTGCCTTTGTTTCTACCCTCAATTACGATTTTGGCGACTTACCAGATTCTTACCAGACTACTCTAGAAAGTGATGGCGCAAGACACGTTGTTAGCGAAACACCTACCCTGTATCTGGGCACCGCACCCGATACGGAAACTAACGGTCAACCAACAGTAAATGCCGATGGTGACGGAGCTGAAGATGATGGAGTAGCAATTGTCGATGCTACTCTTTGGGACGACGGTACAGGAGGAGGTTCGCTTCAATTTGAGGTAACGGGAACTGGTTATTTATTAGGCTGGATCGATTGGGATAACGACGGTAATTTTACAGGAACTAACGATTTAGTAATTAACCAAGCGGTAACTGCGGGAACGCAGACCATCTCTATCGATATTCCCACAGGCGGGCTTGAAGGGGGATACGGCGAATTTTATGCTCGTTTCCGCTTGTTTGACGAGGAACCGACGATTCCCAAGCTAGCGTATCAGGGTACAGCAACCGATGGTGAAGTGGAAGATATGATTCTGGCGGTGGGTGCATTACCGACAGTAAGTATCTCGGATGTCTCTGTTAATGAAGGTGACCCACTTGTTTTTGACGTTACCCTCGATGTTCCCCATCAAACTAGCGATGTAGTTCTCGACCTAACTACAACAGGGGTTTCTGCTACAGACGGTGTTGATTATGAAAATACCAATTTTGAATATTCTACCGATGGCGGAACCACGTGGTTGAGTGCTACTGACGGTACGGAGGTAACTATTCCCGCAGGTTCTACAGGAATTCAGGTAAGAATTGATAGCACCACTGATGAAGAGGTCGAAATTAATGAAAGCTTTACCCTGGCAGTAAACTCCGTAATTAGCGGTGATGTTGCGGACTTCTCGGATACTGGTACGGGAACAATTGTCAATATCAATCCACCGTTTATCGATCTTGATGGAGATGATAGCAGTACCGCTACAGATTATGATTATCTAACTACTTTTTTTGGTTCTGCTGTTGGAATTGCCGATAGCGATACTACTATTACCGATAACGACGATGTCAATATTGAATCTGCCACCGTTACTCTCACTAATGCTCAAACTGGAGATGAATTATTAATTGATGGCTTGGCAGTTGAGCTAACAGGAACGTATGTATCTAGCAATCTTAATTTAATTAACTACGCGAGTTCTACTGCTGACGGTCAGATCTTTATTGAATTTACCAGTGCTTCGCTAAACTCCGTACCGCTAGCAGATTATCAAGAATTAATCGAAGCAATTAGCTTTAATAACACCGAAACCAGTCCCGATGCGAGGGAACGCATTATTGAAGTAGTAGTCAACGACGGAGATTATGACAGTAATATAGCTACGACTACCATCCAATTCAATCCCATTGACGGTACAGATTATTCCGATAATCTAAGCGGTACTTCCAGTAATGAGTTGTTTACTGGTGGTGCAGGACAAGATACTTTAACTGGTAATGGAGGTAATGACGTTTTTTACTTCAACCAAACCAGTGACGGCATTGATCTTATTAGCGATTTCGATCCCAACGGCGATCTTTTAGACTTCAGTGCGATCGCCTCTGGAGAATTAAATAATGTGTCGAGCGACCTCTATGCCGACGGCTATGTCGTTGCTACCCCCTTTGGTTCCGACACCATGATTCAAGTCGATTTCCAACCTCCAGGCAGCGTCTACAACAAAGACGTTGTCTATCTTCAAGGTGTCAACTCTAGCGACATAGATTCTAGCGATTTTATCTTCTAGCCCCGGCTATGGGAATGAGAATTAAGCTCGCTCGCTAGCTGTTTTGTTTAGTTCTCATTCTTCAACGTTATCTGTATCCATGCCATTCATAAATTTATAGTTAAACTAACCATTTAGTCATTATGTTTTTATTTTTCTCGCCTAAATTCAAACTTCGTCTCATTTGTCTGACAGGTTTTCTCGCTCTTGGTAATTTAGTAGCAGTCGATTCTGCCACTGCTTTTTCGGTCAATTTAACCAATGGCGATTTTGAAACTAACGATCTTTCAGGTTGGACTCCTATTGGTGATTCAACTGTTACTGGAACTATAGATGGTATCGAGCCGATTAATGGTAGTTCTCATGCCATTACTACTACAGGACACACCACCAGAATTGACGATGTCGATAGCTCCGATCCTCTTATTTCCCTGGACTTCAACCAGTCGGGCAGCGACCCCGTCAATGCCGATATCAACCCCAATGACAGTTCTTCGCTGCAAAATCAAACCAGTCTCTCTCCCGAAGCTTTGAGTATCGACCGTACTGCTTCCAATCCCGAGTTAGTTGGCGATAGCCGTACTTCTAAAGAGGGTTCTGGTTTCTATCAGGATTTTAATGTCACCATTTCTTCAAATGATGTGACTAACGGCAATAATGGCTTTACCGTTAGCTTTAATACGGCTTACTTGACTAATGATGGAGTCAATACCGACCCTGGTTTGGGCAATCAGGATTATGGTTATTTTAGTTTGTTAGAAAACCCTGAAAGTTTGACTACTAATGAGATTAACGTTTTATTTGAAAGCGATGACCTCATACAGCAGCCAATAGCTAGTGGCGATTTTGTCTATGAAGACACTACTTACTACGATTCAGATAATCCAGATAATCAGTACACGGAAACTGTGAGTGATTTAGCTGAGGGCAACTATACTTACAGAGCGGCGTTTGGGGTGGTAGATGTCGATAGTTACGATCGCACTTCGGCTTTGATGGTGGATAATTTTACCGTGCAGCAAGTACCATTTGAATTTTCTCCTACTTTGGGCTTATTAATTGTTGGTGGCATCTTTGGTGGCGATCGCCTGCGCCGTCATCTTAAAACTAAATCTGGTTTAGAAGAAATTCAGAAAGAAATTCGGTAAGTAACCGTTTAACCTTGCAGTTGTTTTATTAAATGATTGAGTTCGGGTAAAATAAGCTCCTTCATCGCCAGGCGAACTGCATTCGACGAACCAGGAAGGGCAAAAATTAACTGACGATTTTTACTTCCTGCTATGGCTCTAGAAGCGATCGCGCGAGAACCAATTTCTTGATAGCTCAACCAGCGAAACAGTTCGCCAAATCCTGGTATTGTTTTGTCTAACCAGTTGGAAACTACTTCATAAGTTGTATCTCTAGAAGCAATTCCCGTACCGCCACTAAAAATAATCGTATTTAAATCTGTATCTTTATCTAGCTCGGACAAACAAGCTGCGATCTGTTGTGGTTCGTCTTTGACGATAGTGTATGCTAAGATTTCATGACCCGCATCGGCTAGTAACTGCTGAATAATTTTACCGCTGTTATCGGTTTCGACAGTACGAGTATCGCTTACTGTAATTACAGCGCAGTTAAGAGATACA
Organism: Myxosarcina sp. GI1; assembly: GCF_000756305.1. Classification (NCBI taxonomy): domain Bacteria; kingdom Bacillati; phylum Cyanobacteriota; class Cyanophyceae; order Pleurocapsales; family Pleurocapsaceae; genus Myxosarcina; species Myxosarcina sp. GI1. The sequence continues at coordinate 419,965 of NZ_JRFE01000014.1, read as the reverse complement.
GCCGATTTATCTGGATGGGGTACGGTCATAATATTTGACAGCGATCGGTTCACAGTTAATAGTATGCACCGATTTTTATAATTTGAAGCACCTTCTCAAGACCATCGCTCGATATCAAAGGTTATTTTAAAACAGTCATACTTTTTGCTTCTAATATCTTTTTTGAAGAAAGTAATATAGTTACCGATCGCCGATTACTAATTGAAGCCAACTACTAAAAATTTAAGATTTGTTGAGTCCCAAACCATGTTCTTCGGCGTATCTATCCATAAAACGAATAAAACGTTCCCATTCTTCAGCAGAACGCATAATTAGAGTTGCTTCAATTGCTTTTGGTTCCCCATTAACAAACTTGCCTTTTACTTCTTTAGTGACAATTTCTCCTTCTTCGTCCACTAAATACATACCAGTAACTTCATTTGCCTCGTCCATACTAAAAATTTGCGGTTCGTCAAAATAAAAAGTAGCAGTTCCCGTATCTCCTGATTTAGAACGAGTAACTTTAATATCGGGAACTACTTCTTCAGTTACTCCTTTGGAAAATTGAATTTCTGCCATGATAATCTTTTAAGTTCATTAATAATGTTAGTTGTTTAATCTTCTCATAGGATTGAATTTTCAGTACGGTGCGAGCAGATTTTGTTTTCTTGCTATCTACTAAAAAAATCGCTACGAGCCATATTTACTCTTTTTTTGAGCTATCGACCGCTATGAAATTTAACTACAGCTTTAACTCTTTTTCTCAGTATTTGAATGAGCTAACCAAAAAATTGCGACTGGCAGTAATTTATGGTGGTGACAAACAAAGAGCAGGAGCGGTTATTTATAAAACTCACAATCCGCGATCGACTAAAACCTATGAAGCAGTGGCTAAAAATATTGCCCAGGCTTTTAAAAATCTCGGTTTCCAAAATGTTTGGTTATTACCAGACGATATGTCTCTAGCGGCGCAACTTAAAGCCAAACAGATTCACTTAGCCTGGTTGAATACGGGAGGAGTTCAAGGTTACGATCCCGTCTGTCATACTCCTGCACTGTTAGAAATGTTAGGAGTTCCTTATATCGGTCACAGTCCGATAAATAGCTCGATTCTCGACAACAAACACCTACTTAAACGCGAACTAAAGGGTCTGGGTTTTCCCACTTCACCTTTTATGGTTTGGCATCCCCATCAAGAAACATTTCAGCCCAACAATCTTTATTTTCAACATCTGTTTGGCAATTATACAGGTGCTTTTTTAGTCAAACCCGTGTCGGGAAGAGCTTCTTTAAATATTCATTTTGTCGATAAACCTGACGCTCTAGCTGCGGCGATCGCTGATGTCCAGCGTGTGACTCACAATAGTGCTTTGATTGAAGCTTACTTGCCAGGAAGAGAATTTTGTATCGCAGTAGGCGGCTATGTAACTTATATAAATTTACAGTTGCAAAAAAGACAGTCACCTTTTGCTTTTAGCGCGATCGAACGTATTTTGGAACCTGATGAAAAAATTTTTACTTCGATGGACAAAAAAGCAATTACTAGCGATCGCTTGCGTTTGCTGTCTGACCGAGAACCGATTAAACAGCAGTTAGAGCAGATAGCAAAAGACGTTTATCGTAGTTTTAACCTTACAGCTTTAATTCGCCTCGATCTGAGAACCGATCGCTCGGGCAAACTCTACATTCTTGAAGCTAACCCCAAACCAGATCTCAAACGACCTACAGCCAACGCTACCAGTTTGGTAGCGCAGGGTCTAACCGAATATGGAATGAGTTATGAAGATTTAATTCTAAGTTTGTTTTGCGATCGCTTAGACTACCTACTCAGTAACTATCCTCATTTAATCGCTCATATAGTCGAACTACTCGATTGAGTTACTCTGTCTATTTTTTCGGCGAGAACAGCAAAATGGGAAACCAGCTACTCCGCAACAGGTCGTTAGCAAAGCTGCCAGCCGCCCATTTTAATAGGCTATTTTTATAATCATCGGCAATAGCGATCGCACTAATATCAAAATCTAAAGCCGCAGTAGCAATTTCTTGTAAAGGGCTACCTTGTTTTACTGCTGTATTAACTTCAATATCTAATTCTTCTAGCTCTTTTTTGACCGAATCTAGCTGCGCTTGAGCTTCCTTGACTCGTTCTTTAGCTATCAAAGACTGTCTGCCAACATCTTCTACCACCGTAATTAACATACACTGGGTAAAAGATCCTTGGGGGCGCTCTTTGGCATAAGCTTTTATTTGTTCGATTGCGTACTTTGCAGTTTCGCTGCCATTATAGGGAACGAGCAAGTATCGCCACAGATGTTGACAGCGTAAAGCTAATTCCTCGCGGGTGTAAGTAGTAATTAGTTCGGGACGAATTATAGTTAAAGGTTGTTCGGTTTGTTTGGCAAGACCCGTACTGGTACTACCAAAACATTGTTCTTTCAAGAGACTATGTATGGGTGTCCCTGTTAAAATAACTTCAACATCGTATTTCTTTAAAGCTCTAGGTATAGTATCAAGAGGCTTTCCCGAAGCGACTTCCACTATCACTTCCACTCCTTCGGGAGCATTATTTGAAGCTCGACCCAACCGTTCCTTGGCTCGCTTCATTGCCTCTTCGTCAACTCTGGGAACTTCTCCTTCGTTCCATATCGGTACGCTATGAAAAAACACAATTTTTTTCAATCCGCATTGAGCGAGATTTGGAACAAAATTGACTAAGCGATATATACCATCTGTAAAATCAGTGCAGATTAAGCAACTTTGGAACATATATTTGACAGAACGAGTTGATTTTACTTTCACCCTAGCAAAAAAAGGTTTTTACTTGACAAAAATTTTGATTTTTATGATTTTAATTAATTAAAGTTTAAATTTGAGCTTGCTCGAAGCAGCCAAGGGGCGTACAAACTTTTGCGGACGGAACTTTAAGTCTGGCTTTACTACACCTTCTGTCAAATTAGAATTAAACTGAATACTATAGCAATCCCAAACAAGATGAGAAAATTTCTCTAGTTATAAAATTTGCTACCTCATACTGTCTGCTACTGGCGAATGCTTGGTAGCTAATAAGACCGATTGAAGTATTTTAACTTATCTCTCTTATCAACTTTATCGCGCTGTAAGCAGGTATTTCGGTGTTCGAGGAATTGAATGCGATCGAGTATGACAATAATTTGACAATTGTGGGGTTTAGTTATAATCGTCTAGATGTTAAAGTATATTAAGAGCAAATAATAGGTCGGTCGAGCTCAGTCAAATAAATTGACGTTGATGGTGTCGATGCGATCGCCACAAACACTGGTAAATTGCTTGATAGTAAACAATCTCTGCAACAATCGATTTTATTAGAGCTAAAAATTAACGACCGAAAATATTGTCCGAGAGAATGCCAACTCAAATTAGCATGCCACTCATTTTAAAGGAAAAAATTTAAGGTGCCAGAATCGGATTATAGTGAAATCACTGCGCTTCTTATTTCAGATTTCGGAGATTTTTTCTGAAAGAAATAAGAGATGCACTAAGAAAAATTTATCAAAAGACCGAACTTTAAAAATTTTTAGCAAACTAATTGGATTTTGGAGCAGTTATCGATAAAAATAATAAAAGTGTTTATTTTGTTACATAAAAGTTTAATTTAGCATAGAGGATATATTCTTATGTCTGTTCGTTTATACGTAGGTAATTTACCAAAAGAAAATGTCGAGAAAGAAAAGTTAGCCGAATTATTTGCTGATGAAGGACAGCAGGTTTCAACCAAAGTCATCAAAAACCGCAAAACTGGAAAATGTCGCGGTTTTGCCTTTGTTACGGTTCCCAGTGATGAAGTAGCCGACCAATTTATTGAAAAATACAATGGTCAGTCGTTCATGGAAAATCCTTTAAAAATAGAAAAAGCTTTGCCGCGCAATAAGAAAAGTGACGAAGAAACTGCTTCGACTTCAGAAGCTAGCAACAATCCTCCAACCAAAAAAAATAAAGGAGGCGGTAGCAAACGTTCTAAAAAACAGAGTAGTAGTCAACAATCAGGAAGCGTGCAACCCGATCCCCGTTGGGCAGATGAATTAGCCAAACTAAAAGAAATGTTAGCTTCAGCCAATAACTAGCCGATAGTATTTGCACTCCGCCTCAGTAAATTTTTTTAACTATAAGCTTTAGGGAAATTTAAATCGATTAGCAGCTAAAATTGGCTCGAAAGATATTTTGGGCTAAATAGCTAGTAAAATCGATCGCGGATAGAAAAATATAAGGAGCTAGAAAAATGGCGGCAAACAACGACCCAGTTAAAACCATGAAGCAGGAAGTAGGTAAAGCTGCTGCCGATAGAGTCAAATCTGACTCAGTTGTGGGATTGGGATCTGGGTCAACTGCAGCTTATGCGATTGAATATATTGGCAACCGCCTCTCAAAAGGAGAATTAAAGAATATAGTTGGCGTTCCTACTTCCTTTCAATCAGAAGTGCTTGCCAAAAAATTTGGTATTCCTCTGACTACCCTCGATGCAATCGATGGTATAGATATTGCGATCGACGGTGCCGACGAAGTCGATCCTCAAAAAAATTTGATTAAAGGTGGCGGTGCGGCGCATACCCGAGAAAAAGTTGTAGACTCTCTGGCAAATGAGTTTATAGTAGTCGTCGATAGCGGCAAACTGGTAGATAAATTAGGGTCTAGTTTTCTTTTGCCTGTAGAAGTCATTCCCATGGCAGTTGCACCAGTAATGAATAGCCTTTCTAAATTGGGAGGCAAGCCTGAATTGCGTATGGGCGTTAAAAAAGCAGGTCCTGTAGTAACAGATCAGGGCAATTTAGTAATTGATGTAAAATTCGATAATCTAGATAATCCAGCCGAATTAGAAAAGACAATCAACAATCTGCCTGGTGTGCTAGAAAATGGTTTGTTTGTTGGTGTTGCCGATATAGTTCTGGTTGGAGAAATTAAAGACGGCAAACCAGAAATAAGAGAACTTTAAATAAAATATTTTGAATAAGTTATTTATCTCTATAGCGATCGCCACGATGATATTTTTGCTTCAGTTACCTTTTGCTATGGCAGCAGAGGTAACTAACGGCAGCGAAATTTTTCAGACAAATTGTGCGGGTTGTCATGCCAACGGTGGAAATATTGTCAGGCGTGGTAAAAATCTCAAGCAAAGAGCCTTACATCGTAATCAAGTAGATAATTTATCAGCAGTAGTCTCTCTAGTGACTTACGGTAAAAACAATATGCCAGCTTATGCCGAGCGTCTTTCATCCCAACAGATTGAATCTGTATCGGCATACGTTTTAGAGCAAGCCAAACTAGGATGGCATTAGCAACAGTAAATACAGCTAGTGTTGAATATTCAAAGATCGATCGTAATTGAGTTATTGCTGCCTCAACCACAGCTACAGCTATATAAATGTACGGTTCGCCCTATTTTGTTTGAACGTTGATAATTAAGTAAACCTGAGACGAAGTTAAAAAAATCTAGCTAAGGTTTAGGTGAATAATTATGAATTTTAGACTAGTAGCGATCGCTTTATTGGGTTGTTGTATTTTATTAATAATCAAACCTGGTTTTGCAGCAAAAATATCCTCTAATTTCTCAGAATTTCAGCAACCTTTTTATTTGGCGACAGAGCAATTTGAGTTACAGCGTCGGCAAATGGTGGAATATCAGTTAAAAGAGCGGGGTATAAAAGATCGACAAGTTTTAGCTGTCATGTTAAAAGTCCCCCGTCATCAATTTGTCGATTCATTTAAGAGAGACTTAGCCTATAGCGATCGCCCCATACCCATTGGTTACAATCAAACGATTTCTCAGCCTTATATTGTGGCTTACATGAGCGAAGCTGTCGAAATTTCTGCTGGCGATCGCGTATTAGAAATTGGAACTGGTTGTGGCTATCAGGCAGCTATATTAGGAGAGCTAGCTAAAGAAGTTTACTCGGTTGAAATTATTCCCCAACTGGCAGATAAAGCGCGGCAAACTTTGAGTCAACTAGGTTATCAAAATATTGAAGTGAAAACTGGTGACGGATATCAAGGCTGGAAAACACACGCTCCCTATGATGTAATTATTGTAACTGCGGCTCCAGAACAAATCCCCCAAAGCTTAATCGACCAGTTGGCAATAAACGGTAAGATGGTTATTCCCGTAGGCAACCGCAATCAAGAAATGTACGTGCTGACTAAAACTGCTGATGGTACGGTCGAGGAAAAAACTTTTCCAGTTCGTTTTGTCCCGATGATAAAAACTCCGCCAACTAGCGATCGCTAAGTTATTCGTAATAAAGGTACTCCTGCCAAGGCTCCGATGTCAGTATAAGTCAAACTCGCTTCCAACATACACACATATTGTTTTTAGGGAACGGGGAAGGAGCGAGCGAATTGGCTTCGTAGTCTATTCGACTAAAAAGCGTAGTATGATTTTAGACATCGTTACTAATGCCCAGGCGATCGAGGACGAAAGCGTATTCAAGGGCAATTTCCTTAAGAGCTTCGTAGCGTCCCGATGCGCCACCGTGACCAGCACTCATATTAGTTTTAAGTAACAATAGGTTATCGTCGGTTTTGAGTTCGCGTAATTTAGCAATCCATTTAGCAGGTTCCCAATATTTAACCCGCGAGTCATTTAAACCTGCGGTAATTAGCAAAGCGGGATAGTCTTTGGCGGTAACGTTATCGTAGGGGGAATAAGACTTAATGTAGTCATAATATTCTGGCTCGTTGGGATTGCCCCATTCTTCCCACTCTAAAATAGTTAGAGGTAACGACGTATCTAAGATTGTAGTTAAGACATCGACAAACGGAACATCGGCAACTACAGCTTTAAATAAATCTGGACGCAGATTGATTACCGCACCCATCAGTAAACCCCCCGCACTGCCGCCAGAGATTACGAGGCGATCGCTACTCGTCCATTTTTCGGCAATTAGATGTTCGGCACAGGCGATAAAATCGGTAAAGGTATTTTTTTTCTGTAAAAACTTACCGTCTTCATACCATTTACGCCCCATTTCTTCACCACCACGAATATGAGCGATCGCATAAACAAAGCCGCGATCTAATAATGAAAGCCTTAAAGAAGAAAAGGTAACGGGATAGGGATAGCCGTAAGAACCATAACCAGTTAACCATAGGGGATTGTTACCATTTTTCTCGACTCCTTTTTTGTAGACTAAGGAAATCGGAACTTCCGTACCATCGGGTGCAGTAGCGTACAATCTCTCACTAGCGTATAAAGTGCGATCGAATTCTCCCAATACTTCAGTTTCTTTTTTTAGTTCTGTTTCTCCTGTCTCCAAATCGCGATCGAACACAGAAGAGGGAGTAACCATTGAAGTATAGCCATAGCGAAACTTGGTAGTATCGAATTCGGGATTATTACCGCCAGAAAAAGAGTAAGTTGGTTCGGGAAAAGTAAGTTCTTCGATTTTGCCTGTCTTCAAATTTTGGATTCTCGCCGTCGGTAATCCTGCCTGGCGTTCGTAAATAATCAAATAATTGGCAAAAGCGTCGATTCCCTCTAACATTACCTCTTCTCGATGGGGAATTACTGTTTTCCAGTTTGCTTTATCTGGATTATCTACTGGCGTTTCCATCAGCTTAAAGTTCATCGCTTCTTCGTTAGTGACGATGTAAAAGCGATCGCTATGATGTTCGATAGAATACTCTACTCCTTTCTGACGCGGTTGAAATAGCTTGAACTCGCCACCAGGATTATCGGCATCGAGATAATGAACTTCGGAAGTAATTTTACTGCCTAATTCCAACACGATATAGGCGCGAGAGCGAGTTTTCCCTACACCTAAATAAAACCCTTCATCATCTTCCTGATATACTAAAACATCGTTTTGAGGATCGCTGCCTAAAGTATGTCGCCACAGTTGATAGGGACGATTGGCATTATCTACCTTGGTATAAAAAACCGTTCGGTCATCATTACCCCAGGCAAAAGAATAATAGGTATTTGGTATCGACTCTGAATAAAGTTTTCTAGTAGTTAGATCGAGAAAAACTAAAGTATACTGTTCTGCACCCGTCGTATCGGTAGAGTAAGCTAGAATTTGCTGGTTGGGACTAATCGATCGCACTCCCAAACTAAAAAACTCTTTGTTGGCAGCTAATTCGTTTTGGTCTAAGAGTATTTCTTCTTCTGCCTCTAAACTCCGATATTTACGGCATAAAATAGAATAGTCTTTACCTTCTTCAGTCCGAGAGTAGTAATAATAATCTTTTAGCCGATAGGGTACGGAAAGATCGGTTTCTTTAATCCGTGAAAGCATTTCATCATACAGAGATTTTTGCAGCTTTTCGGTGTGCTGCATTTTAGCTTTTGTATATTCATTTTCAGCTTTTAAATATTCAATAACTTCTGGTTCGTCCTGTTGACGCAACCAATAATAGTCATCGATTCTTTTATCTCTATGAGTTACTAATTCGTGAGGATGTTTTGCTGCTACAGGAGGAGTTGGCTGTTGAGTCATCTTAATTTAATATTTTTAGGTGCGTTTACTTTAATTAGCTCTATTGCTGTGACCGATTTTATTGAAGCTTTATCAAAAGTATAGAACGTCTTATATTTCTGCATCATAGCCAAATGGAGAGCAGAGGCAAAATTTAGTCCTAAATCATAGCAATTCAACACCAGAGCGATCGCGCCACCAATATTATCTGGCACCCCAACGCAACCCAACGCAGTTTGCGAAGCGATAAAGTTTCAATTAAAGAAACATACCGCCAGAGACTTCGATCCTCTGTCCGTTTATCCAGCGATTTTCTTCAGAGAGCAAAGTTGCGATCGCACCACCAATATCGTCTGGCACTCCGACACGACCCAAGGCAGTTTGCGAAGCGATAAAGTTATTAATTTCTTCAGTATCTCGAACCACTCCACCAGCAAAATCAGTTTCAATTGCCCCTGGTGCTAATACATTGACTCGAATTTGTCTTTGACCCAATTCTTTTGCCATATAGCGCGTCAAAACTTCGACTGCTCCTTTGGCACTAGCATAAGCAGCATAGCCAGGTAGAGAAAAACGAGCCAGACCAGATGAAATATTAACGATTCGCCCTTCATCTTTAATCAGAGGCAGTAATTTCTGCGACAGGAAGAAGACTCCTTTAACTTGAATGTTAAATAAACGGTCGAAATCTTCTTCAGTGGTTTCGATAAAAGGTGCATTAATCCCAATACCAGCATTGTTAATCAGAAAATCAAACTGCCCTGTCTGCCAGGTATCTTGCAGAGATTGCTCGAATCGTTCTACAAAATTATCAAAAGTTTTGGTGTTGGAAGTGTCCAGTTGCAAAGCGACTGCTTTACCGCCTATGTCTGCAATTTCTGAAACGACGTTATTTGCTTCTGCCTCACTACTGCGATAAGTCACGATGACATCAACTTCTTTTTTAACTAATGCCAAAGCCGTATTTTTACCTAAACCTCTACTCGAACCTGTTACCAAGGCAATTTTTTTGATGTCTTGTATCATTGCTTTATCCTTATTCTTGAAATTTTTGTAGAAAAAGTGTTTCAATCTAGTTTGCCGTTTTAAAGTTAAAACGCGCTTGCCGTCGGACGAACAATGACTTCATTGACATCGACATTATCTGCTTGAGAAACGGCGTACAAAACAGCAGAGGCGATCGCATCTGGAGTTAGAGCAGTTTTGCGAAATTCTTGTAAATCCGCTTGTGCCGATTCGTCAGTAATATCAGAGCCGAGTTCCGTCTCCACCACGCCAGGAGAGATGATGGTCACGCGAATATTTTCTGATTCTTGTCGCAATCCTTCAGAAATTGCCCAAACAGCAAATTTTGTACCCGAATAGACCGCAGATGAAGGTACTACTACGTGTGCGCCAATAGATGCGGTATTAATAAACTGTCCGCCACCTTGCGCTTCCATGATTGGTAGTCCCGCAGCAATACCGTTAAGTACGCCATGAATATTTACGTCAATCATTTTGTCCCACTCCTCAACTTTGAGAGCTTTCATCGGAGACAGGGGCATTACCCCAGCATTGTTAAAGATGACATCGACGCGAGCGAACTTGTCTTTAGCAAAGTGAATAAACGCTTTTACTTCTTCGCGACTGGTAACATCCACAGCTTTGAACTCCGCCGTACCACCTGCTGCGCGAATTTCTTCAACAATCTTTTCTAGTTTTTCGGTACGTCGTGCGCCTAGAACAACTTTTGCGCCATTTTCAGCTAATAATTTGGCAGAAGCTTGACCAATACCGCTACTAGCTCCAGTAATAGCAATAACTTTATTTTTTACGTTTGACATAAATAATATTGTTTGAATGAATTACTTTATATTTGTAGATTTAGATTATTTCTCGGTTTGGAACGAGTACTAATTGTTATATGGCTGCGCTCATACCACCGTCAGCCATTACGACCGAACCTACCAAAAAGCTTGCTCTGTCTGATGCTAAGAAAGCCACAACTTCGGCAATTTCTTCTGGTTGGGCAGCACGTTTGATGGGAGCTTTTTTACCGTGTTCGGTGAGAAAATCGCGTCCGTCCTCGCGGAATGTATTTAAAAGGTTAGTTACTACATCGCCAGCACCTACTGCGTTGACTCGAATGCCGTGTTCGATCGCTTCCAGTGCCAGAGTCCGTGTGATTTGTGCCAAGGCACCCTTAGCTGCTGCATAAGCCGAAATACCTGGAAAAGTCTGGTAGCAGGCATAAGAGCCAATGTTAATAATGGCACCTGTTTGGTTGGGAATCATTGCCTTGAGTGCCTCCCGCGAATGTAAGAAGACACCAGTAGCAGTGATATTCATAATCGAGTTCCACTCCTCAAGGGTCAGATCGACTGCATTTTTGTACACTATACGAGCAGCATTATTAACCAGGATGTCGAGTTTGCCGAAGCGTTGTGTCGCAGTGGCAACTGCTTCTATAGCAAATTGTTCTGTCGCCACATCACCCACCAAAGGAACGATCCGTTCCTGGTTTTTAAAAACTTCGTTTACGTCTGGGTTGATATCTTCAGCTACAACGAACGCACCGCGTTGCTCTAGTAATTTAGCGATCGCCAAACCAATACCGCTAGCAGCACCCGTAACAATTGCCACTTTTCCAGCTAAATCGCGTCCATCGTTCATGTTTGCCTTATCCTCTTACTAAGTTTATGACCGTATTTATTTTAGGTTTGTATTCTGATGCGCTCTTGGCGGAGCCTATTTTTCCTTAATCTTTACCCTCTGATTTTTGACAAGCTCGAACTAACCTAGCCCTGTGTTTGCTAAGCGTACCGATAGAGAGCAGCGATCGAGCTTACGATCGGGGGGAGAAATTACTGTGCCGTGTATCCACCATCCAAAACCAAAGGCTGTCCCGTGATGTAGCCAGAGGCATCGGAACAAAGAAACACGACAGGTTTAGCAATTTCTTCTGCTTGACCCATTCTTCCCATTGGTATTGCAGACACCAAATCATCAGCGGTGGTTTCTGTTGTCTCAGTCAAGCGATCGATCATCTGGGTGGCAATAATACCAGGATTAATGGCATTGATCCGAATACCCTGTTTGCCGTAGTCGAGTGCTGCCGAGCGAGTCAGACCCATGACAGCGTGTTTACTGGCAACATAAGGAGATACTCCAGGAAAACCAATCAAACCTGCCATAGAAGAGTTATTGACAATAACACCTTCTCCTCGATCCAGCATGGCAAGAATTTCATATTTCATGCACATAAACAGTCCGCGCAGGTTAATAGCCATTAGTTTATCGAAATCTTCAATTGACTGTTCGTGAAGGGGAATAGAGGGAGGATCGATACCTGCGTTATTGAAGGCACAATCGAGTTTGCCATAAGTCTCTATTGTTTTTTGTACTAACGCTTTGACATCTTTTTCTCTCGATACGTCCGAACGGACAAAAAGACATTCAGCACCAACATCGCGAATCATCGCAGCAGTTTCTTTGCCTTCTGGCTCTCGTCTACCAGAGAAAACTACTTTAGCTCCAGCAGCACCAAGAGCAATAGCGGTGGCTCTACCTATTCCAGACGTACCTCCAGTAACTAAAGCTACTTTACTTTCTAGTGATATCGTATCTTTCGGTTTCATTTGAGTTTGAATTTTTGTAGATGTATAGCTTGCTTTGGGTTAGCGTTAGTTTTTCAAAATATAATTAGTAAGCAATTTGTATTTCATATTGTTTAGCCTCGAAAATAGCATGTAGGAAACGAATAATAACTTGACTATGCTCGATCGCTAGAAACCAACTACTGCTCGAAAACGTACCTTACCGCCGCTAACGTTCGGTCGTTTATTTTTTTCGTTCTGGCTTTATCTTATGTTTGCAAAACTAGTTTTTAAATACACAAAACTGGCAGATTGTTGCCTAAATCTCTCAAGTCGAACATTGTACGAACAAAAGATTTTCTATAATTAGCACCGAAAGGTAATCAAATTAGCTAAAAATTCTGCGTGATGATTGAGGCAACCGATCGCGATGCGATTGACAATAAATGTAGGGAACTAGGGACTTTAATAACCAGACACACTGAAAGTAAAGGAAATGGTTTTCATCAAACAGATATCGAGCAACTAGAATTTGCGCGTGATTCTGCTACTAAGACAATATGCACCATGTATAAACCCGCTCTTGCAATTGTCGTTCGGGGTAAAAAGAAAGTATTGCTGGGTGAAGAGACTTATTATTATGGTGCAGGTCAATATCTAGTCGTTTCGGTAGATTTACCCGCTAGAGGATTTATAATTGAGGCTACGCCAGACAAGCCCTATCTAGCATTAGTGCTAAGTTTGTCCCCTACTCAACTTTGCGATCTCATTGCTCAAATTCAGCCTATAAAGAGTAAAAAAGAAAACTCGGTTAGAGGCTGGTGTGTTAATAATATCGATACCCCGTTAATCGATTGCGCTATCAGACTTACAAGGCTTCTAGATACACCTCAAGACATTCCGTTTTTAGCACCGCTAATTATTCACGAAATTTATTACCGCCTGTTAACAGGGGAACAAGGGGAAGCTGTTCGCCAGATTGCCACATCTGAAAGTAATATGCAGCGCGTTGCCAGGGCGATCGCCTTCATCAAGTCCGATTTTGCTCAATCACTGCGAATTGAAGAGTTAGCAGATCGAGCCAATATGTCTCCTTCTTCATTTCATCGGCACTTTAAGCAAGTAACCTCAATGAGTCCGCTGCAATATCAAAAACAATTGAGGCTACTAGAAGCACGTCGCCTGATGCTTGCCGATAACGCCGATGCCACCAACGCTGCCTATCAAGTAGGTTATGAAAGTCCTTCGCAGTTTAGCCGTGAATATTCTCGGATGTTTGGTGCGCCGCCAATTCGCGACATCGAAAGGCTAAAATTAGCTTAGTCCTTATCTTTTTATCTATTCTGTCTATTGGCGACCGCATTACAGTCGGTTGCCTCGATCGTCATGCTAAATTTTCAACCAATTCGGTTGCTCTTCTGCGCTTCATTATAAAGTTTGTTTTTCTTGCAATTTACGTTTAATGGTATCAGTTATTTATCGCTCGCGAGTTTTTTTGCTTTGTAGTAAATATATAATTGTTTCTATTTTGTGAATCTTGTTGATGCTGTAATGCTCGATTTTTCGATCGTTTGGGCAACTGTGGCAGATTGTATTTATTATACTTAAGTAATAATACAAAAAATTATTACATTTTTATTTCAATTAACTTACAATAGCTATAAATAGAATAGGCAAATGTATTTTTACACGCTTTATTGGCTATGGCTACCAATCACTCATTATCAAAACTATCTTCAAAAAATTTATTCCAGCAACAGAGGTTTGACTATGGAAATATCGATAGTGAAACTAAACTTACAGTGGAACAGCGAGCTTCAGAAATTAGAAGTTTAATACGTCAAACAGCACAAGACATAGTATCAATAGGTCAAAAACTAACTGAAGTAAAAGAAAAGCTCAAACACGGAAACTTTGGAAGTTGGCTGAAAGCAGAATTTAACTGGAGTTTGTCTTCTGCAACTAAATTCATGCAGGTAAGCGAACAATTTAAAGACGTAAATTTTACCAATCTAAATTTTTCGACTTCTGCACTTTATATTCTGGCTGCTCCTTCAACTCCAAAAGAAGCTAGAAATCGAGCTTTACAGCTTGCCAGTCATGGCGAGCAAATAACATATTCTTTGGCAAAATTAATTGTCAATCATTATCGATGTATTGATGATGAAAAAAGCAGCGATCGCGAACCGAACGAGTCTAATGTAAATGTAGCAGAACGAAACCCGATACAAACAATTGATGTCACTGCTCAAACTATTGCTAACGAAGCAGTAGTCGATAATGATTACACCAGGCTAGAGACTAAAAATGCTCGACTGCAAAATTTTAAAATTACTTATGCTGGTACGAGTTTTACTATTAAAAGTAAGCCAGAAGAAATTACAGTTTTGTTCGAGCAAATGCAAAGTAACCCCGAATTCGCTCGCGAAATTTTTACCAAAGCTCAACTGTTGTTTAGTTCTAGATGTTCTAGTGGCGATTGTAAAACCGCAAGCCACTAAATCGAAAAAGAAATAAAGTTAAACTATGCATTTCGATCTTTAACAATCAAAAAACAATAGTTCACTTTATCTGACCGAGAATTGCTATATTAAATCTTTACAAATTTAATTAGAAAGTTACAATAGCAGAAACAAACACTAAGGTTACGTTTTGAAGCTTTTAGAGTCTTTTAATGCTAAAATTTATATCAGCTAAAACCGTTTCAAAAAATAGAAAATATGCGAAGCTATTGTAAAGCTCTGCCCCATACATTTTTTTTCTAGATTTAAATCAATAATTCGATAGAATTGTAGATCTTCATTAAGATAGATAAAAATTAGAGAAATTACTGATATTATTCTTACTAAATGGATATTCTTACTTGAATAATTCAAATATCACAATACTAAAACAGTATAAAAATATAAACAGGAGAAAAAATTATGGGTATTATTGCCTGGATAGTTTTAGGTTTAATCGCTGGCGCTTTAGCAAAATTAATTTACCCCGGTCATCAAGGTGGCGGCATTATTGCTACTATCGTTTTGGGTATTCTCGGTGCTTTAGTTGGAGGTTGGGTTGGTTCTGCTCTACTGGGATCGTCAGCGGCGGCAGGAGCATCAGCAGGTGCCTTAACTATTCCTAGTATTATTTTTGCAGTTATCGGTGCAATCATCCTCATCTTTATTTGGGGTTTAGTAACTCGCCGTTCTGCCTAAAGACATACTATTTTAAAAGGTTTTTTTGAACATTAGTAAATTAACAAAAGTAATTACGATTCAGACAGAGGCAAGACAAACCGCCTCTGTTTTTTTGTCTATTAAGAAGCAGTTCGACCGACACTTGCAAACAATATATAGCAAAAGTCAAAAGTTAAAAGTCGAAAGTTAAAACTAAAATACATAACAAATAAAGCTTTTAGTAGTTCGAGGTATTTTATTTCTTCTGTCTACTGCTATATTTACAAAAAACCTTTCTTTTTCTTTTTCTTTTTGCTTTTCGATTTAGATTTTTGTACCTGCGCTACGGCTTCTTCAAATAAATTATTTAAATGTATGGGAACACTAGCAATATCGGGCAGCACGGGATGCAGTGGTTTATCGTATTTTTGCAGTGTTGCTGGTAAGTCTGTTTCTAGCTTTAGATTGGGATTATTCAAAACAGTTTGCAGCACTTTTTCTAGTTTGTTGCCCCGTTCTTTTACCAATAATTGCCAAATATAGTAATTAGTTTGAGGTTCTTCAAGATATTTACGAACCAAGTATTGACAAGTAATATCTGTTTCTGGACTTTCTTTATCTAAAAGATCTATTAGCTTGAGGTAGTTAGGCAAATACATTTGCCCCCATTTGGGATGAGAAAAAACCGTCACGAGTTCGGCAGCTTTTATTTCTGGAGGCAGATCGATTTTAGGAATAACTGAGGACAGCTTTTTTTTACTTTTTAAAACTTTGGCAACTGCTTCGGTGTCCGATCCCGATAAATCCGCAGCCTCTTCAATTTCTGACACGTCTGCACCTGATTCCTGCATCAGTTCCTGCATCGATTTAGAACTATCAATTCCCGCCGCCTCCAGACGTTTTTGGCTCATTTTACTCTGCAATTCACCCAATTTTTGATTGAGTTCTTCTCCAGGCATAGTTAAGCGATCGCTGCCAAAATAATCGATAAATTCTTGATGGTACACTGCTACAGAATCCCAAGCCTCTGCTAGTAGTTCGGGTGCGTCGCCATAAAGCTGGTTACCAAATTTGGTTCTAAATTCTCCTATAGCAACCGCCAGCTTAGGCTTGCCCAATTTTCCCTTGTCGCTGCGATCGCTAAAAAAGAACCAAAAATCGTCTGTTAGCGGTGCCAGACGAGTTAATAAAATTTCTCCCTGTTGCCAGCGGTCTGATTCGGCAGTAGGTATGCTAGAGTGCGGCACTACAAGATATTCTTTAGCGGTTAACCAGTTCATTAGTTTTAGTTGCGTAGTTGAAATTGCTTTAATTTCAAACAAACCAGTAAAATTACGTTGCCATAGTTCCAATAAGACGCAGTCGATTTCGTTAAGATCTTTACGTTCCTCCATAAAAAGTTCTAGAGGAGTTGTTTCGTTTACTCTGCCTTCGGTCAAAAAAGTATCGACGATTATATTTTGCTGTTTGATGTCATACTTATCCTTACTGCCATGTTCGGCAGCATAGGTTTCTAAAGCAACTGCTATTTCTCCTTCAGCATCATAGACAAAGTCTAACAAAGCTTCTTTAAGTGCGATCGCGTCAGTAACTAAATCTTGCATCTAAATTTGGTAATTGAATTAATTTGTGACAGTTCCAGTTTCTATAAAAAATCTGTTTTGTAGAAATGGTTTGTAGTTGCCTTAATTATATTGAGTTAGAGAAAATTCTGACGGCAACAAAAGATCTGAAAATACCCGCTCGTAATGATTCGGAGCGAAATTTAATTCGGACACGTTTCCTAATTTCCAACTTGGTTCGCATAGCCAACTATAATATTTATAATTTTAGATATTCCTAATATCATGTCTGCTTCTCGCGAACGCTTACTATAAAAACCATAGATTGTTAAATAGATTTAATTTAATAGCGGTTTAAAAAAAATTAGAGTATGTTGTATGCTGGATACCTATGGTTTTTTATGTAGTATTATTAATTAAGTAAAACTACGTAGAGATAATTTGCAAACTAAAAAGTAGTTAATTGGCATTTGTAACTAATTTACTAATTTAGTTAATATTCTTGACATTAAAAGGTCGATGACAGAATTAAATACAGAGTTAGCACTAGAACAAACGACAAGTTTAATTAGAAGCTATGCCTTCGATCTAGGAAAATCTAGTATAGAAGGCTTTTTGCAAAAATGGTTGGATAGATATCACGCAAGCTGGATACGTTTGGCAACTATTGAAGCTTTGTATTTAGGGAGATATAAAGCAGTTTCTATAGAACAAATTTTAAGCGTTTGGTTGCGTATAGGTACTCCCAATACTCACTTTACTCATGAATTCGAGCGTTTAATTTGTCGCAAGCTACCTACGTATTTAATTGACATAACCGATATTTCAACTGAAGCAATAACTGACTCTTCTACTAACAACAAACGCGATAACAATAGCAGTAAATTCTTCAATCGGGCGATCGAGAAAGAAAATATAGAGCTTAAAAACGGTGTAGTTAAAAAACCTTTAGTACAAGAGCAATCTTCCGAAGAAACCATTGCTGCTAAAAAATCTTCTACCATAAAACCAGAAGTTTCTTCCCAGCAACTTCAGTCTAGCGATCGCCCTTCGGATACTGGCAAAGCTACTCGTCCCCAGCACACACCATTAGAATCGAGTTCGGAATCGTCCGTAAATAATGGGATTCAATCTAATTCAGCTTCAAATTTGGTTCCCGCTATGAATATCCCTTTTCAAGCAGATTGGAATGGATTTGCAGCAGAGCAAACCCCAATCCATCAGTTTGTACCCATGCCAGATGTTTCCGATTTTTATAACAAACTCAAAGCTTTTGGACGAGAAAAATTAGAAGAGCAGTAATATCTATTACAATATGTAAAGTGAATAGTACCCTGCCGTAAAACGGAGCAGCAACCCACAGGGCGGATACGCCCAAAGACGCGACTAAGCGTCGCTTGCCTCTTTCAGAGGCTGTTCGGCGTAAGACGCAAGGGAACGCGCTGTGATACAGGGCTGGGGTTCACTTCGCCAATCTTGAAGTAATAGATAACGAATTTAATGCGTGTAGCAATCGTAGGTGCAGGTCTAGCAGGAATGACCACGGCTATTGAATTAGCTGATGCTGGTGCTGAAGTAGAAATTTTTGAATCGCGCCCTTTTGTAGGTGGCAAAGTAGGTAGCTGGATAGACAAAGACGGCAATCATTTAGAAATGGGGCTACACGTCTTTTTTGGCTGCTACTACAATCTGTTTGAACTGATGAAAAAAGTTGGGGCGATCGATAATTTGCGTCTCAAAGAGCATACTCATACTTTTATCAATAAAGGAGGCAGAGTTGGCGAACTAGATTTTCGCTTTCTAACAGGTGCGCCTTTTAACGGTTTGAAAGCCTTTTTTACCACCTCTCAGCTTTCTGCGGTAGATAAAATGGCTAATTCCTTAGCATTGGGAACTAGCCCCATAGTTAGAGCTTTGCTAGACTCCGAAGGAGCGATGAAAACCATTCGTGATTTAGATTCGGTTAGCTTTGCCGACTGGTTTCGCTCTCATGGCGGTAACAATGGTAGCTTGAGAAAAATGTGGGATCCCATTGCTTATGCTTTGGGCTTTATCAACACAGAAAATATTTCCGCTCGCTGTATGCTGACCATTTTTCAGTTTTTCGCTACCAAAACTGAAGCCTCAGTTCTGCGGATGCTAGAAGGTTCTCCTAGTGAATATTTACACAAGCCGATCGTAGAATATCTAACCGCTAGAGGCACCAAGATTCATACTCGTCGTCGCGTAAGAAAAATTTTATTTAATGAGTTGGGAGACACTATCAAAGTAACGGGTATAGTTGTTGCTGACGGAGAAACAGAAGAGACAATTACTGCAGATGCCTATGTTTTTGCCTGTGATGTTCCCGGAATTAAGAAAGTTTTACCTCCAGAGTGGCGCAAATGGTCGGAATTTGACAATATCTACAAGTTAGATGCCGTCCCCGTCGCTACAGTACAGTTGCGTTTTGATGGTTGGGTAACAGAACTACAAGATGCTAGTCAGAGAAAACAGCTAGCTGCCGCCGCAGGTATCGATAATTTACTCTATACTCCCGATGCCGATTTTTCTTGTTTTGCCGATCTAGCTTTAGCTAGCCCAGGGGATTACTACAGGGCAGGACAGGGTTCTTTACTTCAATTAGTCTTGACTCCAGGAGATCCTTTTATCAAAGAAAATAATGAGACTATTGCTTATCACGTTCTGGAACAGGTACGTCAACTCTTTCCCTCTTCTAAAGAATTGAACATGACCTGGTACAGTGTAGTTAAACTCGCCCAATCTTTATATCGCGAAGCCCCTGGCATGGATCTGTATCGTCCCGCTCAAAAAACTCCCATTCCTAACTTCTTCTTGGCTGGTAGCTATACCCAACAAGACTATATCGACAGTATGGAAGGGGCAACTCTTTCGGGCAAACAGGCTGCCAGAGCTATTTTAGAAAACGCCGAGAAACTTAAGCCCGTAGCAGTTTAAAATTTAAAGTTAAGATTCAGAAAACTTTGCTTCATTCAACTCGCATCCTTACAAAATCATGACAGATTGGTTAGAACATACCGTACAAGTAGAAGTAGACGTTCCCATCGAGGAAGTATGGGGTATGTGGTCGGATTTAGAACAAATGCCGCGTTGGATGAAGTGGATCGATTCGGTGACAATTTTAGAAGACAATCCCGAACTATCTCGCTGGAAATTGGCTTCGGGTGGTTTTAACTTCACTTGGCTATCTCGCATACTGCAAGTCGTACCCGAACAAATAATTGAATGGGAATCAGTAGACGGTTTGCCCAATCGAGGCGCGATTCGCTTTTACGATCGCCACGGCAAAAGTATAGTTAAAATGACTTTTTCCTATGCAATCCCTGGCATTCTAGGCAGGTTAATGGATAATTGGTTTTTGGGCGATATTGTCAAATCTACGGTACAAGCAGATTTAGAAAGATTTAAAGAATACGCTTTAAAACACAGTAAATAGCAGTAGAGTTAAAAATTGAGCGTTGCACCTAATACGTGAGACTTATTTTAACCGACATTCCGCAGAAAAGTTTAAGAGAGCAGATAATATTGACGACAATAGGAATTAAAAAACTGAAGAATGTGACTTCGTTCACTAGTAAGATTACTAATTTGTTTGACTCCACCGAAGGAAACAAGATGAACCGACATAAAGCATTGAAAAACCCAACGTAGAGTAGGGGAAGTAGTCGGTTTGCCCAACTGATTAGGAATAGTTTGCCCTGCGGTTGCCAAAGCTAGTCGTAAAGCACGTTGACCCAGACTATAAACTAAAAGAGATAAGCCCATAACTATTGCCAAAGCAGCAATCCGTTTTGGGGATTTAAGAAAAACACTACTGGTAAAGAACAAAGGCTCTTTGAGAAATCGAAAACCTCGCTCAGTAGATTGTTGTGCTTTATACTCAATCAACAATTGGTCATTGCTCAACTGATGTTTGTCCAAGACATTAGTTGCCAGAATAAATCTTCCTGCTTTTCGTTCTTCTAGAGCAATAGCATTTAGATTAGGAATCAAACTAGCATCAATTTGGTAATGAACCTGAGTTGGGAGTTGATTTTGAGGGGGTCTACCAGATTTGCCGTGACTAAAATGTGGAATTAGTTTCACATCATATCGTCATTAAGATGTTCTGGTAATATTCCTTCCCCCAGTAAATGTTCTGTAGCTTTACCCTCAAAGAATTTTGGGAACAGATATAATGGAGAGCTAATCATGCCCAAGCCATTGATAATCATGGCTTTCACTGCTTGCCCTGTTGTTACTTTTTGGTTGCCATGAGAAGCGATAATTTTGTCTATTTCCTCTACTAGCCCAATTTCATCAATTATTCCTGCGATTATTCCACAGTGATTTAGGTCTTTAACTTTTACTTCTGCTGTTGATGGTGTCATGATTTTTAACATACCATCAACTTTTTCTTTAATTTAACTTGATTTGATATCCAGACTTGATTCTTCCGATAATTATTCAGTTATTTTTTTATTTCTGCGGAATGTCGGTTTTAAGTATTTTAGAACTTACGCCAAGTTTCAACCATAGGAAACAGGCAAAGGAAAACAAAAAATAGGGATTGCCTGCAATTTAATTTTCTAATTGTGTATGTTCTATTTTATTAAGATGTGCTCCGTAAATATACTAATATAAATAGCAATATTTATCATTTAAATTAAGCAGTCATAAGGCTTGTAAAGCTTTCAAGCCAAACTGTATATTTGTATACATTAAAACGGTCATGGTCGAAACATTTATCGTAGAAGCTGAATCGATGTCTCTCGACACCTATCGTATTGAAGCCAATGGTTCGGCATCGGGTGGAGAATTAATTAGTTTAGCTGGTGGCTGGATTTTTCAAACTGGAACTGCTTCATTTAGTTTTGAAGGAGCTTCTGGAGAGTACGATATAGTTGTTGGTTACTATGACGAGAATGACGGTATTTCAAGACTTGAAGTCAAGCAAAACGATAACGTTTTAGACAGTTGGAGACTCAATCGCAATTTTCCTAGCGGTGGAGCAAATTCGACAACCGCAACTACCAGAGAAATTGCTGCGGGTATAACTGTTAACCAAGGTGATAATTTTACCCTTACAGGCAGAGAGAGATGGTTTGAACCAGCAAGAGTTGACTATCTCGAATTCATTCCCGTCAATTCTGAGCCTAGCATTTTAGCTTTAGGCAACAGTATTTTTACAGTCAATGAAGCTGCTGGTACGGTTGATATTCCCGTAGTACGAACTGGTAATCTACAGCAAACCGTTTCGGTAAACTATCAAACTTTTGCTGAAACGGCGATCGCAGGAGAAGACTTTACTGCTACGGAGGGAACGTTAACTTTTGCTCCAGGAGAAAGCAGCCAAAATATCACCGTTCCAATCATCGATGATGAAACAGTAGATCCAGAAGAAACCTTTAGTTTAACTATTGATAGTGTTACAGGTAATGGCACGCTCGATGCACCCAGAACCGCACGCATTACCATTAATGACAACGAAACTCCTGTAGATGCGGTAATTTTAGAGGAAACTGAAAGCAACACTCAAGTTAGCGAAGCAGGGGGTAGCGATAGTTACAGCATTACTCTAGGCAGTCAACCAAATAGTAACGTTACGGTAGATATTACCACCGATGACCAGGTTAGCACTGATGTTGCGACTCTTACCTTTACTCCCGATAACTGGAACGAAGCTCAAACAGTCAGCGTGAGCGCAATTGATGACGATCTACAAGAAGGCAATCATCAAGGAACGATTAGCCATAGTGTCAGTAGTGAAGACAATACTTTTGATGGTTTTACCTTAGAAGATCTGGCAGTCGATATTCTCGATAACGATCTTGGTGCCTTTGTTCTCGAAACCTTTGCTTCGGGACTAAATCAGCCAACCGCAATTGACTGGACACCCAATGGTGAAAGCTTGTTTGTAGCACAACAAATTGGAATAGTGCGTTTAATCGAAAATGGCTCTTTAGCGGCAACGCCGTTTATCGATATTTCAGAACAAGTTAACAATACCAGAGATCGTG
The DNA here is from genome assembly GCF_000756305.1 of Myxosarcina sp. GI1. Taxonomy (NCBI): domain Bacteria; kingdom Bacillati; phylum Cyanobacteriota; class Cyanophyceae; order Pleurocapsales; family Pleurocapsaceae; genus Myxosarcina; species Myxosarcina sp. GI1. The sequence continues at coordinate 397,221 of NZ_JRFE01000014.1, read as the reverse complement.
GTTTATTGGGATTAGCCGTTCATCCAGATTTCCCCAACCAACCCTATGTTTATTTGGCTTTTACCTACGATCCACCTGAAGCACAGGGAAATACTGGTTTGGCAGGACCCGACGGTAATGGCAATCGTCCTTCTCGCGTCATCAGGATCGAAGCCGATCCTAGTACTGATTTTACTACTGCTCTACCTAATAGCGAAGTCGTGATTGCGGGAGCCAACAGCACCTGGGAAAATATTAGTCGTCCCGATGCCAACAGTACCAATGATTTTGATATTCCTCCGTCGGGAATTACTCCAGAAGGCGAAAATATTCAGGACTATTTAGCTACCGATAGCGAATCCCATTCTGTAGGTGCCTTGCGTTTTGGAACTGATGGTTCTTTATTTATCAGCAATGGTGATGGAACTTCCTATAATCAGGTCGATCCCCGCAGCGTTCGCGTTCAAGATATTGATAATCTTTCGGGTAAAATTTTACGCGTAGATCCTCTTACTGGAGATGGTTTGTCTGACAATCCATTTTATGATGGTAATCCCGATAGCAATCGCTCTAAAGTATATAGCTATGGCTTACGCAATCCGTTTCGTTTTACCATCGATCCTGATACCAACGAACCATATATTGGCGATGTAGGCTGGAAGACTTGGGAAGAAATTAATACAGGTGCTGGTGCTAACTTTGGCTGGCCCTACTATGAAGGTGGCAATGAAGAAAGCTTGCAGCAAAATGAGTATCAAACTCTACCAGAAGCACAGGCTTTTTATGAGAGTGGAGAATCTGTAACCACACCGCTTTATGCTCGCAATCACAGTGATGGTGCTGTGGCAATTATTATGGGAGATTTTTATACTGGCGATACTTTCCCTGATGTCTACGATGATGCTTTATTTTTTAGTGACTTTGGTGATAGTACAGTACGCTATCTAACTTTTGAAAATGGTAATGTTGAGGTTAATACTTTTCAAGATAACGTTGGTGGTCTGACTCAAATATCGACTGGTCCTGATGGAAATCTTTATGGAGTCAATCGCGGTACAGGAGAAATTATCAGCTGGAGTTTCGATCCGACTCAAAGCGGAAACATTATCGATGCAGGAGAACAAAATCTTACAATCGCTAGAACTGCGCAAAATGACTTTTTATTGGCTCAAAGCTTTTAGTTGCTATGACTTTGAAAGCATTTGAGTTAGCAATCACAGCAATTTTCATATTAATTGAGTACAAATTTATACCAAACGAGAATCGCTGACCCCCTGGTGCCTAGTGCCTGACTAATCCAAAACGAACCTCATCCAACTAAAAATTGCTGTATGTACTTTAATATCTTGTTTGGCAATCGCTAAGTAAAGAGTTTTATTTAGGAAATATCTAAATTAAATTTTTAGAATTTAATAAAGCGATCGCCGAGTATAGTTATGTCAATTAGTTTTCTGTAGTCTGCTAATCTAACTAAAAAATACAAATTATTTTATTAGTAATGGCTAAATGTGCGATCGCTCTAGGTAGTAATTTAGGTGATTCCCTCAATACTTTAAAAACTTCTTTAGCAGTACTATCCCAAACTCCTGGCATAGATTTGAAAGCTACTTCTAGCTGGTATCGAACCAAACCAGTAGGAACGCCTACGCCTCAACCAGACTATCTCAATGGTTGTGCGCTGTTGCAGGTAGACCAAACTCCAGAAGAGTTATTAACTCTTATCCAGGCGATCGAACTTCAGTTTGGACGAGTGAGAACTGAAAAATGGGGAGCCAGAACTCTAGATTTAGATTTGTTACTATACGAAGATTTGATTTTAGAGCATCCTAATCTGACAATTCCCCATCCCAGAATGAACGAAAGAGCTTTTGTGTTAATTCCTCTAGCAGAAATTGCTCCAGACTGGATCGAACCAGTTTCCCAAAAAGCGATCGCTCAACTTGCCCGACGAGTAGACGCTACAGGAGTCGAAAAATACGGTTGAGTAGAGTAATGATATTCTTAATATTAAAGTTTCCCCCAACACAATGATCGACATAAATCTGACAAAGGAAAAAACCAAATTTTCTCACTTTCGATCGTTTTACTGCTTAACTACTAACCACTAACTTCAAACTCACATATGTCAGTAAGTAACGAACCCTCAGAAATTCTGCAACGCAAGCTATTTTATAAAGGACGTAAATTTGACTACGAAGTAATTAAACTGCGTCTACCCAACGGTGTTGAAGGTGACTGGGAATGTATTCGCCATCCAGGTGGAGCTTTAGCCGTACCAGTTACCCCAGAGGGTAAATTTGTTTTGGTCAAGCAATATCGATTTACCGTCAAAGGTAGACTGCTAGAGTTTCCTGCGGGTACCGTCGAACCAGATGAAGATCCTGCTGAAACCATAAAACGAGAGATTGAAGAAGAAACAGGCTATCGCGCTCATCAGTGGCAATCTCTTGGTAAGTTTATTCTCGCCCCTGGTTACTCCGACGAATATATCTATGCTTTTTTGGCACGAGATTTAGAAAAATTGGCACAACCTCCCCAACAAGATGAAGATGAGGATATAGAAGTTGTATTGATGAGTGGTGAAGAACTAGAGGCAGCAATTGTAGCTGGCGAACCAATAGATGGTAAATCTATTGCTAGTTTTTATATGGCACGTGCTTTATTGAACAGCGAAGGTTAAAAAGAATTATTTCTTGCCATTTGTCTGGCGATCGCTAATCCAACGTTTTAGTAAATGAAGCAAATGATTTTCTAATTGAGGAGTTAGAGTTATGGGTAAATTACCAGTACGCAAGTGCAAATCTCTTTGAGGAAAAGGGATTTCAATATCTTGCTTTCTAAGAATTGCTTCAATACTAAAGTAAAGATCGCTTTTAACTCTTACCTGAATGCTTGGATTAGCTACCCAAACTAACAATTCAAAATCGAGGGAACTATCACCAAAGCCAGTAAAAAAAACTTGCGGTTTGGGATTGCTCAAAATTTCTAAATGTTCCTCTGCTGCCTTTAATAGAGCTAATTTAAATTTATCTACATCAGTACCGTAAGCCACGCCAACTGGTATGTGAAGTCTGGCGGCTGAGTTGCGATGACTCCAGTTAATTACTTCGTCAGTTAAAAAGCGTGAATTAGGTACGATAACCGAAATTCGATCTAAAGTTTGTAAGACAATACTCCGCGCTCCCACTCTTTCTACAGTTCCTAAATGTTCTCCTACTTGAATAAAATCTCCGACCTGAATCGTGCGCTCGAATAACAACACCAGACCGCTACCGAAGTTCTTAGCAATATCTTGAAAACCAAAACCAATACCTACACCCAAAGCACTACCAATTATTGCCAGTGAACTTAAATTCAGTCCATACGCTTGCAGCAAAATAATTACGCTAATCGTAATCAGACCGTATTTAGTAACAATTAAAATTACCTCTTGCAAACCGCGACTGATTCTAGTTGCCTGTAAAATTTTGACTCGCAACAGGTTGGTGACATAGCCGCTACCGATGATGACGGCAATCAATAAAGCTATCAGAATTACTAGATCGATAATTGAAAAGTCATAGCCGCTGAAATCAAATACTGAGTTATTAAATAGATTGAAGATTCGATATCGCCATTGTCTTGTCAGAGGAAATAACTCAGAAATAGTCAGGATAGTAATTATCCACAAGATAAATTGAATAAATCCCAATTTGACGCGGTATAAAGTAGTGAGGCTAGAAGGCTGAGAACTGTCATTGTTGGGAAAACCTGGAATAATTTTTTTTATGGCCGTTCTTAAAGGATATTTTTGCAGTCGATCGATAAACCTACTTAAAATTAGGGCAACCAATAGTATCGCAACTGCAATAATTCCGCGTTGTTGAAGATAATCTGTGCTTCTTTCTTGTCTGGCTAAAGCGATCGCTAAATCGATATCGTCACGGATCTGTTCGGCTCTGGTTTGAATAGTTTCGCTACCAAGGGTATCGTCGCTAGTAACAGTAAATAAATAGTTATCGTTGAGATAAATTACGGGATAGTTGTTTTCTTGTCTTATACTAACTTCTAAAGATTCGGAAGATTTAATAGCGTTTTTAAGCTTAGTTTCGATGTTTTCCGCTCTTTCAGCAGCTTTTTGTTCTGTCGATTGGCTGACAGAAAATATTCTTCTACCGTCAATTACTACTGGAGCTTTTGAAGTGTTCTCTGAATTAGGAGTTAATCGTAGGTTTTCCAAACCATAGAAGTTTTGAAAGGGGGCATAGTCAAACTGCGCCAATGTTATGTCACCATCAACAACCCAGATTGACACAGTAGTAAATATAGCTATAGCTAAATAAAATAGCTTTTTGTAATTCATCAATCGCTGTAATTTGTTTTAAAAGTATTAACGATTAGTGTTTATTAAAAAAATTACTTTAAACCATTATTTTCATAATGAACTCTCGTTCCAGCCCATAGTAACTTTTCTCTCAAAGTTTGATAGAAAGAATAACTTTCTCGAATAATAATAAATTTTGCTTGACAATTTGCCATTCGTACTTGAACTCTCTGTCCCGGCCAGATAGTAGTTCCTAAAGCTCCATCAGTCCAAAGTTTGGTATTAACCTCGCGATCGCCAAAAGGCCAAATACTGACTATGCTACCAGGGGGTAAGACAATTGGACGACCAGAAAGGCTGAGAGGGCAGATAGGAGTTACGGCAATCGCCAGCATTCCAGGATGTAAAATCGGTCCATTAGCGGAAACTGTATAGCCTGTAGAACCTGTAGGAGTCGATACCAGCAAACCATCGCCGCTGTATTGATCTACTACTTCCCCATCTACTTCCATTTCTAAAATTGAAGTAGGCATGCGGTCTATGCTAGCAGGCTTAATGCACATCTCGTTGAGACAAAAAAAACGTTCGCTAACGGCTTGCGAGTTGCTGCGATCGCCCTCAAATATTTGTGCCTCCAGCATCATGCGTTTTTGAACGGCATAGAGATCTGACTCCAAACGATCCCACATTTTTTCTGTGTCTTTAAACAATTCAAAAGGTTCGGTCAAAAAACCCAGGTGTCCGCCTACGTTAACTGCCAAGATTGGTATATTTTGTGGTGCAAGTTGTCTGGCTGCCCCTAAAGCCGTACCGTCTCCACCCAGGACAATAGCTAGATCGATATCGATCGTTGAAGAAGCTAAAAACACTGGGTAGGGATTGTCTCTAATGCCGCTCGGTCCCATTAGAACTTTGCATTGACGTGCTTCTAATTCTTTCGCACATTTTTCAGCCCACTGTTTGCTGTTACTATCGTATGCTTTGTAGACAATGATTGCGTGTCTTAACTCCACCTTAATTTCATTAGTTGCTGCATGTTTCCCATATAATATCGCGCCCCTTCAATCTTTACCGTAGAGACAAACGCGATTCGTTCCTACTTGCCAAAAACGCAAAAATTATTAAGATAGAAAAGGTTATGCTACCGCGTTGGTGACTACCTGCATAGTTTAACGATCTATGCTTGATTTATTTGGGGAATAACTGTTTTCTGTGGAAGTATACCGAGCGAGTACTCGGAAATGGAAGCAGAAAATGCCAATCCCCACCTGGTGAACCCAGGTCGTAAACTAGGGTAAGACGGCGCGGCGGTATGCCATTAAACCAAAAATGTCATGGTTTTCAAATAAAATTAGCTCTACAGCAACAAAATAATTAGTTAAGAAAAAGTTATTATTAGCTATATTGCCTAAAGTGTAGCTAGTTAATGCCACGACTATTAGAAAGTTTAAACACAGTTCGGTTTCTAGCCGAAACTCACAAGTTAGATAACGGATTAACTCTAATTCATCAATATTTGCCCGCAACCCCTGTGGTAGTTGCCGACGTTTGGGTTAAGGCTGGTACTACAGCCGAACCAGAAGCATGGTCTGGAATGGCACATTTTTTAGAACATGCTATTTTCAAAGGCTCTCCCAATCTCAAAGCTGGAGAATTCGACTGGATAATTGAAAACGTTGGCGGTATGGCTAATGCTGCTACTAGCTATGATTACGCGCATTTTTATTTGACCACAGCCACAGCACACATCGAGCAGACTTTACCCTGTCTGGCAGATATTTTACTCCACGCCAGCATCCCAGACGAGGAATTCGATCGCGAACGAGATGTAGTATTAGAAGAAATTCATTCTAGCTATGACGATCCAGACTGGATCGCTTTTCAAACACTATGTCAAACTCTCTACCAGCATCATCCCTATAAACGCTCGATTTTGGGAGAAAAAGAGTTATTAATGCAGCATACACCCGATCGCCTGCGCTGTTTTCATCGAGCATACTATCAGCCAGAAAATATGACGGTAGTAATGATAGGGGGAATAGAATCGCAGACGGCGCGATCGCTGGTAGAATCATCTTTTACAGAATTTAGCCAACCTAGAGAATGTCCCCTTGAGGTAGTTCGAGAGGAGCCATCAGCAACCGCCATTCGCCGCCAGGAATTGCGCCTACCCATAATCGAATGTGCTCGTTTATTGATGGGATGGGTCGGACCTAACGCGAGCGATCTTGAAGAAGCGATCGCTTTAGATTTATTATCGGTAATTTTAGCTGGAGGTCGCTGTTCTCGCTTAGTGAGAGAATTTAGAGAAGAGCGTCAGCTAGTACTAGATATTTGCAGCGATTTTTCTTTGCAAAAAGATTCAAGTATTTTTACAATTAACGCCTGGCTACCAGAAGAACATCTAAACGAAGTCGAGAGCTTACTAGGTACCAGCCTATGGCAATTACAAAACTTTTTGGTATCAGAGTTAGAGTTAACCCGTGCCAAACGGCAACTAATTAATAACTATATTTTTTCGATGGAGACTCCCAGCCAGTTAGCAGGCATTTATGGATTCTATGATATAGTGTCTTCCGCTGAAGATTCGGCACTTTACCCTCAGATTGTCGAGCGACTATCAGCAGTGCAGCTTCGAGCAGTCGCCCGACGCTATCTGTCTCCAGAACGCTATGCTATTACTAGCTTGAGATCTTGTTAAACGATAATTACCAGCAACAATGTCCGAAAAATTGACCAATGGTCAGCCAAATACCGCTCCCACCACCAATGAAGAACCTCTGTCAGTAGCAGAACCTCATTTACAGCAACTCGTATTAGATAATGGCATCACCCTAATAGTTATAGAAAATCAAGCTGCCGATATAATTTCTGGTCGTTTTTTTTTCAAACAGGCAGGCACAATTGCCGAAAAGCGCGATCGCGCGGGACTCGCTCATTTAACTTCTGCCGTAATTACTAAAGGGACGGAAAAACTTTCAGCCTTAGATATTGCCGAAAAAGTAGAATCTATTGGTGCGGGTCTGGGTGCCGATGCGGCAACAGATTATTTTTTGTTCAGTTTAAAAACCGTAGCGGCTGACTTTCCTGCCATGCTAAAGCTATTAGCAGAAATCGTGCGATCGCCGTCTTTTCCTACAGCAGAAGTAGAACTAGAGCGCAAACTAACTATACAAAACATTCGTTCGCAACAGGAACAGCCCTTTAATGTAGCGTTTAATCAACTTCGCCAGCAGATGTATGGCGAACATCCCTACGGAGTTTCAGCTTTAGGGACGGAGTCTTCAGTTGCCGAGTTAACACGTCAAGATTTACAGCAGTTCCATCAAACTTATTTTCGCCCCGATCGTCTGGTAATTAGTCTATCTGGACGCATTACTCCAGACACAGCAGTCAGTTTAATTCGAGATGTATTTGGTGACTGGAAAGCTCCTACTAATCCTCTTCCAAAACCACAATTCCCTACTCTAACCGCCAATCCTTTCACTGCCGAAATCGTAAGAGATACTCAACAAGCAATTGTGATGCTTGGTTATTTGGGAACTAGTGTCGATTGCTCCGACTATCCAGTTTTGAAGTTAATTAGTACTTATTTGGGTAACGGTCTTTCCAGTCGTCTGTTTGTCGAACTGAGGGAAAAACGCGGTTTGGCTTATGATGTATCGGCATTTTATCCGACCAGATTGGAACCAGCACCGTTTATTACCTATATGGGGACTGCGCCAAAGAATATCGAAGTTGCGATCGCTGGTCTGAGAGATGAAGTAAAGCGATTGAGCGAAGTCAAGCTTAGTGAAGCGGAGCTACAAGGAGCTAAGAACAAACTTTTAGGACAATATGCTTTAGGCAAGCAAACCAACAGCGAACTAGCTCAAATTTATGGCTGGTACGAAACTCTAGGTTTGAAAGTCGAATACGACCGCAATTTTCAAGAGGCAATAGCTAAAGTTACAGGCGATAAGATCTTGGAAGTAGCAAACCGTTATCTAGATAGACCTTATCTATCTCTGGTTAAACCCCAGTAACACGCGAGTTAGATGGTTTAGAGAATTAAATTATTAAGGCTGGTTTTTAGAGTTAAAGGAAGTTATACTCCTTGATTTTTCGTTCCCGTGTTACTAGTAAATCATTCAGTTGTTAAAAACGTACCCTTGTAAGGGGACTGGGAGCAGGGAAGATAGGGAGCAGGGTTAACTGCTATTTATCTAATTCAAGAATGTTCAGTTTAAACAATTAACAGCTCGGCCACGTATTTCCAATATTTTACCCAGATTTTAATTTTACTAGACTAAGGTAATTGAACCTTTATAGACTCTAATTGGCAGCCGTTATATATGTATGGCACTATCAATAAAAGCAAAAAAAGTGGCAAATATTGAGATATTTTTTACAATCGTTTTATCGATGCTAGGGTTGTGTAGGTCAAACTCGATCTGTAGACCATAGTAACCTTCGTTGTAATTCAAGATATTTCAGTCGCAAGTTTTTAGCATGAAGCGTATCGCGAACGTAGAAGGTAGTTTACCGCTGACTAGCAAATTTTAAGAGGTCGTCGAGTAAAGTGTAGCAGCCAGTCTAATAAATTTCTAATAAATTTAAAATGAATAAGCTTAGTTCTAAATCTAAATCCCGTGTTCGCGGCTCCAAACGTCAAGAGTTAGAAATCAATCTACCATTTGTTTTAGGAGTGGCGGCGGCGATCTTTGTAGTGGTTTACGCAATACTATTACTTTTTAGAGATACTTATCTCGGTATTCTTTTCTACGAACGAGGATTTACTCAATATGTAGCAGTAGCCCTAGCAGCAATAGTCGCAGCTATAACCATACTTAAATATATCAAGCTCAGATATGAATATCGCGCTTTAAATAGAATTTGGATTGCCGACCACATACCCCTAAACCAGCCAGAGTCTCACGAAGTCAAATATTTTCAAGAAAGATTGACTAAAGATGGAAACTTGGTCGCTATGCGCTGTAGTCGAATTCTAAAAGCCTATATTCAAAGCGGCGATCGCGCCGTAGCTAATGAATTTGCTCTCGATGATTCGTCATTTTACTTAAGTGCTTCGGAATCTTCTTACTCAATTCCTCGGATTTTGGTTTGGGCAATTCCTCTTTTAGGATTTATCGGTACGGTAATCGGTATCAGTCAAGCAGTTAATGGTTTTTCGGGTTTCCTCGAACAAGCGGGCGATGTCGAACAAATTAAAGAAGGAATTGGCACCGTAACGGGGGGCTTGGCAGTTGCTTTCGATACTACACTACTAGCTTTGTTTTTGAGTGTTGTGGTGATGATTCCGTTGGTACTGGTAGAACGCTACGAATCTCGCTTGCTCTTGGGAATCGACGTATTTATTAACGATAAGCTGCTACCCAGACTGCGAGATAAAAACAAACATTTAGATGAAGCAGCAGTAGACCGCGCCGTCAAAGATGCCATTGACGGACATTTCCCCAATCCCGAAGCTTTGGTGGAACCAGCACAATTATATGCTCAACAGGCAGCCCAGGCTTTGGCTCAAGGATTTATGGCCGAAATTAGTAAAGTACAGGATGTCAATTCTCAGGTAATGGATCGGGTTACTCAAATTAGAGAACTGGCAACACAAGATCGTCAGGAGTTTATGACTTTCTTTACCCAACAACAGCAAGCCAGCCAGGAATTGATCTATCAAATTAAAACTACTGTTGACGAAATTAGAAGTAAAAACGTCGCCACAGCTAATGATTTGAGCGATCGCACCCAGGAAATTAGCAATCAATTAGAAAATGCGGCTAAAGCTTTAGAACATCGAGTTGCCGCTTTAGAACAAGCTAGCAGCAAATTTAGCGATTTTAAAAATTTACAGAGTAGCTTGGATGATAGCCTGCGATCGTTAGAAAAAACGGCTCAATTAGAGACAGTCTTGGTAGGAGTAAGAGATAACTTAGGCAAGCTAGAACCAATTCTCCAGCAGTTAAACAAACCCCGTCGTATTACTCTAGTCGAACAAGACGGTAATAATAAATAATCTTTACTGGGCTTTAAAGAACAAAAATTTTCAATGACGATCTTTAGTAGTCAAAACGAAGGAGGAAAGGACAACAATTCTTTTTCCTTCTTCTCTCGAATCTCTTCCCTAAGGGCGAAGCCTTTAGTTCATCTATAACAAATTTTTATGCGTAGGCAAACTATTTCTCGCAAACATACTGAAGTAGAATTATTTCCCTTTCTCTCAATCTTGGCTTGTACTATCGGTACCCTAATTTTACTGATTATCGTACTTACAACTCAAGCTATGAATCAGCAAGAGGTAACTATTGTCGCCAAAGCTGAGGAGGGAGGGGTAAATCGCAGCAAGTCACCACGCTATATAGAATGTCGCGATGATGGGGTAGTATTACATCCAAGTGAAGAATTTATTCCTAGAGCCAATCTAAACGATCCTAATTCGCCCCTACAAAAACTCATTCAACAAGTCAAAGCTAATAAAGATAAAGAATATTTAATTGTTGCCTTAAGACCAGACGGTATTGATATCTTCAATCAAATTCGCGATTTGGTAGAAGGAGAAGGTATTGATATTGGTTACGAACCAGTTGACTTTAACTGGAAGTTAACTATTAAAGAATAAATAACACTTGAAATTATGAGAAATAGAATACGGCGCAAACTTGCCGTTCCCAGTCAAAATCTCGACTCTTTTTTAGATATTCTGACTAATACTGTTGGAGTATTAATGTTTGTTAGCTTGTTTGTCACGTTAATTGCCGTTGAAGCAGACTCTATTGTTAAAACTCCTATAGTAAGTAAAAGTACAAAAGAGCCACGTTTTTTTGAGATTAGAGACGGTAAAGTTACATATCTTAATGATGCTAAAGTACAACAGGAAATTGAGACGCTCATAGGCAATCTTCCTAATTGCAATCGACCAGATTTTTCTGATGAGTTCGATCTTACTGGTTCTAGTGAATACGTACGACGGATGAGTGAATATCGATCTTGTATCAGCAGCCGTTCCAATCGTTTGATAAATTTTCAGACTCAAACTGAATATTACAACGTCAAAATGACTAATGCTAGCACTTTTTCGATGGTATACGAGCCAATTGCCACTAAAGAAGGTGAAAATAAAGACCAGATAGCTGCAAAAAAATCCGAATTCAATCAAGTTTTGGCGGGTTTAAATCCACAACAAGATTACCTGGCTTTTATTGTCAGACCTGACAGTTTTTCGGCATTTCGGACTGCCAGAGAGCAAGCTTGGGCGCAAGGATTTGATGTCGGTTGGGAACCGCATAAAGAAGATATTCCTATTACCTTTGGTTCTGGTGGCAGAGCGATCGGGGTACAGTAAACTCAGTTAGACAGCGAAACCAGTTAAAACAGTGGGGCTTTCAAAAGTCAGCCCCTTGTGAAATCAGAAAGATTAATTTTTATTTGTTTTCTGGCGTTACCCAATACGACGAAAAATAATAGTTTCAAGCAACAAAAAATTATTACTATGGTGACTCATTAGCCACTGGTGACAAGTTAAGCAAAAATGTTATTTGCCAACTGATAGTCTCTGCGCTCATCATCTAACGTTAAATATGAATAAAGCTGTAAACTGTAAGTATTTTTAAAAGCTTATAGCTTACAGCCAAAAATCGATTGACGAAAAGCGTAGTCCCCTAACTTTAGTCCCCTAACTTATCGAATGCTTATTAGCTTGACTTGCTTTTTTAGTTAGAGAACGCCTGAAAAGCAACAATTCAAGATTCTCTGTTTTCAGCGATCGAAATAATGCCTTTTCTCATCTTCGCCAAACTTTTTAGCCTCCTCTCATAATATTTAATTTAGTAAGTGAAGAAAGCACGTTTGGGGATCGTGGTGCTAAAAGTGTGAGACAGCATATTTTTAAGCAGCAAATTATTTAGTTCGGATTTTAAAATTCTGAGTCTTTTATTTCTATCTGTAACGATTTAACGAACTCGTTAATAATTGTTGAATTGTCTTGACACCATTGCTAAATTATGAATGCAAATAAAAATCTCAATTAGGAGATGCAGCCATGACTATTACATCTACAGCGATCGCTCTGATTGCCGTTTTAGCTTTAGGCTATTTATTAGCTGTAAGCATCGGAACCTGGGCTTATTTCGCTAACGAGCCAAAAACAGGAAAAAGCTCTGAAGCAAAAAATTAAAAATTGTTTGATACCGTATTGCGATCGCAATACGGTATTGACTGTAATTTTTTTAAACAAGATTTATTTTAGCTCGATAAGCGATCTTGCTCTGCGCGCTGACACAAGCCAATCGCTACTTAACACTACAAAATTAATTAAACTGAGATAAGACAATATATTGACTAATCTCAGCTATGACTGACAACAGAGTAACAGTAATCGGTGGTGGACTGGCAGGAACCGAAGCAGCTTGGCAAATTGCTAGGGCGGGAATCCCAGTAACCCTATATGAAATGCGACCCGTGCGGTCTTCTCCCGCTCATCACACTCAAGAACTAGCTGAATTAGTCTGTAGTAATTCTTTTGGTGCTTTAGCCAGCGATCGCGCTGCGGGGTTGCTACATGCCGAACTACGCCATTTGGATTCAATTGTTATTCGTACTGCCGACAAACACTCCGTACCAGCAGGAGGGGCTTTAGCTGTAGACCGGGCAGTATTTAGTAGCGACTTAACCCACACTTTAGCCAGTCATCCCCTCATCGATTTAAGGCGAGAAGAAATTGAGTCAATTCCCCAAACTGGTGTGGTAGTTTTAGCAACGGGTCCTCTAACTAGCCACGATTTGGCAGAAGATTTACAGCAGTTTACTGGTATGGAATACCTGAGCTTTTTTGATGCGGCAAGTCCCATCGTAGTAGGCGAGTCGATCGATCGCGACATAGCTTTTTTGGCTTCGCGTTACGACAAAGGAGAAGCGGCTTATCTTAATTGTCCGATGAATAAAGAACAGTATTTGCGCTTCCGAGAGGAGTTATGTAACGCCGAAGCTGCCGAATTAAAAGACTTCGAGCGAGAAAGTGCCAAATTTTTTGAAGGCTGTCTTCCTATTGAAGAGTTGGCGCAACGGGGTGAAGATACGATGCGTTACGGACCTTTAAAGCCTGTGGGCTTGTTCGATCCTCGCTGGGGAGACTTTCGCGATCCTGCCAACAAACATAAGCGTCCCTATGCGGTAGTACAATTGCGTCAGGAAGACAAAGCAGGACAGTTGTGGAATCTAGTTGGCTTTCAGACAAACTTGCGCTGGGGCGAACAAAAACGGGTATTCCGTCTAATTCCTGGTTTGGAAACTGCCGAGTTCGTTCGTATGGGAGTGATGCACCGCAACACTTTTATTAATTCTCCCAATCTTTTGCATTCTACTTTGCAGTTTAAGACTCGACCGACTTTACTTGCCGCAGGACAGCTAATCGGTACGGAAGGCTACACCGCAGCTACGGCAGGAGGGTGGCTGGCAGGAACTAATGCCGCTAGAACTATATTGGGAATCTCTCCCGTAATTATGCCTCAAACAACTATGATGGGTGCCTTATTTGAATTTATTAGTTCGGCTTCTGCCAAACACTTTCAACCGATGCCGCCAAACTTTGGCATTATTCCTCAATTATCCAACAGAGTCAAAAATAAACGCGAGAGATACGGCAAATATCGCGATCGCTCTTTAGAAGATTTGATAGCCTGGCAGCAACAGTTAGATCGAACTCTGGTAAAAGTAGGGTAAGTCTAATTACCTAGATATACATCTTTATGAAAGAACAATTAGTTATTTGGTTAAATCGTCTTTTAGTCGCCGATGTTTTTTTGGTGCTATTTGGCTTTGTTTGGTTTGCGATCGCCGTTATCGGACGCTATTTAGATATTCCTCTGGGTTTCGATCTTTGGTATCGCCTCTGGCAGCCTTTATTCAATCCCGCCATTGGCATTTTGTTTTTAGGAGCCATCTTAACTTGGGTAATCGATCGAGTTTCTCGGCGAATTAACTCTGATTAAAGATCGGTAAAAATATCGATTTAATTGTTGCTAGTTTCGATAAGTTTTCGTAAGTAAATTTACGGCAATCGGGCTAGCTTTTTTATTTTCAATAATAGATATTTATACATAGAAATTTATTCGATCGGCTTTATGTTCTCTAGGGTATTGTCAAAACAATGCTATAAGTTAAGATTGCGCTAGATGACTTTTATTCTGGCTGAACCATTCTTTTTCGTAATGAAACCTATAAAAGCGATTGTTTTCCGCTCTATATCAAATATTTTTATATTTCTTTATTTAAGCGGCGATCGAGTAAAATCAGTCGATCGTATAACCCAATTTAGATGCTTGACAGATATATCTATTTTGAATTCTAAATAACGAAAAAATAAATTAGAGGAAGTTTGGAGATGCTAATTTGTCCTCAATGTAAGTCTAAAAATCCACACACTAATAACTTTTGCCAGAGTTGTGGAGTTTCTTTAACAGACGAAATCGCTAAAAATGGTAAAGGTAATAAAAAAACAAATATGTTATGGGCAATAATTAAACCCGCTAAAAACAGCCAGCGACTTATCGAGCTTACCCATAAAAAGGGCAAAAAGTCTCAACTAGAAGTTCAAAATCTAGCAGATTTTTTTAACCTGCCACAAGGTAGTAATACAAATTGGCAACGATATGTATTTGACGATTTAGATCGAACGTTTGCCGAAGCTATCTGTCCAAACGACTGTATTTCAGGAAAAATTATCGATCTACAACCCCTGCAACAAACTCATTTGGCATCAATACGCCAACAGCATAGGGAAAAACTAGACAATTTGCAGTCTAATTCTAATGGATTTTATTTGTCTCTCGCTCATTTTTGGAATTCTTTGAGTGTTCCATCTCATGCCCTACCATACTTAACTTTAGAACGGCACACACCTATAGTGCCTAAAGTTTATGAAGCTTGCCAACTAGTAGATGGAGGCGTAACACTAATCGAAGATCGTTCGCAATGGCAATTGTTGACAGAATTTTGGTCTAGCGAAGAATTACCTCTAGCTCAAGTTGTTTGGTTTCTAGATGAAATTGCCAAACTATGGACTCCACTATGCAAAATTGGCTGTAGTAGCAGTTTGTTAACTGAATCCAATTTACGTGTAGACGAAGACGGGGCATTTTGTTTGCAACAACTGTTTGTAGATAAGCCCCAAGATACACCCAGTCTCAAAAATTTAGTACGAACTTGGCAAACTTGGTTGAGTAACTTAGAAGATAATTACCGCCAAAAACTCGACCCAATCTTCAAACAAGTCACTTCTGGCGAGATTAGAGAAATCGAACAGTTGCGTTCTCAACTGCAAAATCTAGATTCCGATTTAGACACAGAAGAATTGCACATTACTTCAGAAGAAAATAATTTTTTTGATGATGAACTCGATCGCGATGACGATGCTGACGATCGAGAAACGCTTATTTATTCGATGCAGCTCGATAGCATTATCGATGCTGGCTGTACTAATGTAGGTTCGCAAAGAAAGCACAACGAAGATTTTTACGCTATTGAAACTTCAATTATCAAACAAGAGAACAGTAGCGTAAAAAATTTTAGCTTTCGAGGTTTGTACGTTGTCTGTGATGGTATGGGAGGACATGCAGCAGGAGAAGTAGCTAGCGCAATGGCTGGAGAATCTATTTTGGACTACTTTAGAGCGCATTGGCATGATGAATTACCCGATGCAGCTACAATCGAGGCAGGGATTTTACTTGCTAACAATACTATTTATCAAACCAATATAAATAACTCCAGTTCTGGTAGCGCTAGAATGGGTACAACTTTAGCAATGGCATTATTACACGATTGTCAGTTAGCGATCGCTCATGTAGGAGACAGTCGTATTTATCGCCTTACTCGCAAACATGGCTTGGAACTTTTGACTAGCGATCATGAAGTAGGTCAAAGAGAGATTAATCGAGGAGTCGAGGTAGATATTGCCTATGGTCGTCCCGATGCCTATCAGCTAACTCAGGCTTTAGGTCCCAGGGACAATAGCTATGTTAGACCCGAAATTCAATTTTTAGAAATTACCGAAGATTGTTTGTTATTGATATGTAGTGATGGTCTTAGCGATTTCAATTTTGTAGAAAACCACTGGGAACAGTATCTCGAACCATTAATTAGCTCTCAAAGCGATCTTGAAGCAGGTTTGGTCGAACTAATCGAGCTTGCCAATCAGCATAATGGACACGATAACATTACGGGCATTTCAATTAAAATCAAACTAAAGCCAGAATTTTAAGAGGAAAAATCCTCAACTTTGCAGCTAGCTGTTTTATATGGTCATCTTAACTCTTCTAGAACCGCAAACCAATCACCCCTTGCAACAGTGGCATTTCAAAGAGAAAACTCTCATTCGTATCGGTCGCGCTCAAAATAACGATATCGTTCTAGATGGCTATTTTCAGGTTTCTCGCCAGCACTTAGAACTGAGGTTAATAGAAACAGATAAATGGCAGGCAATCAATCGAGGAACTAATGGAACCTCGATTGATAAAGTTGCAATTGACGAAGCTATTCTTCAACATAATAACTTGCTTCGTCTCGCTGAAAATGGACCTATATTTAAGTTTGAACTCGAATCAGCTTTGGTAGCCGAACCAAAAAGCACGACTACAGCTAAAGTATCTACCGACACCTGCGATCATAGCGGTAATCCTGTCGACAGCATTTTTTGCCGTCACTGCGGCGCGGCAATGGTTGAAGAAGAACGCTTTGTTGGTCCCTATCAAATTCTTAAAACTTTAGGTAGAGGTGGTATGGGAACTACTTATTTGGTTTGGGACAAAAACAGAACTGTCAAAAATGCTCCCTTACTGTTAGTTCTCAAAGAGATGAATGCAAATATGATTCGCGTTCCCAAAGCTAAAGAACTTTTTGAGAGAGAAGCACGTATTCTCAAATCTTTAAACCATCCTGGTATTCCTCAATATTATGACTTTTTTGTCGATAACGACCATAAGTATTTGATTATGGAGTTAATTCACGGTCACAATCTAGAACAGTTTGTCTATCAAAGAGGAGCCGTAGATCGCGATAGAATTACTAAATGGATGATGCAAGTCTGTCAGATTCTGACTTATTTACACAATCTCGATCCGCCTTTAGTTCATCGGGATATCAAACCAGCTAATTTAATGTTACGCAATCTCGATAGCCGCTTGATGCTACTAGATTTTGGAGCGGTAAAAGAGTTGGGAACTTCGTTAAATACTCGTATTGGTGTAGAAGGTTATAGCGCACCAGAACAGTATCGGGGTAAACCCTGTATTCAATCAGATATTTACGGAATTGGTACGACTATTATCTTTTTGCTAACTGGTAAAACACCCATGCAATATTATCGCTACCGCAGCAATAAATTTGAGTTTGATATAGATAGCATTCCCAATCTATCTGTAGCTCTGGCTGAGGTTCTAAAAATAGCTTGTCAACCCAAACCTCAAGATCGCTATCAGACGGCAGAAGAGCTTTTTAAAGCTTTGTCCGTCTGCCTTTAGTAGTTTTTACAGAAGAATTAAGGCAAGGGCTAGGGAGAGTACATGTTGAAATATCCCCCTACATAGTTATGCAGGGCGCGCCTGCGCCGAGCCTCGCATTTGTAACAGACAGCGAGGCTCGCTGCGATAGCAGCCTGGCTAAAAGCTTTTTCAATCTTCATCCCAGTCTTCTACTATTAACAATTCTTTGATTGGGTCTTTGAGGGAAAAATCAAACTCTAAAAGCTCATTTTTCCAATATGCCCAGTCACTGCCTAATAGTAAGGCAATTTTGCTAATGCTATCGTCTGGTTTGATGATGTTGGAATCAATCAAGGAAGATACTTTGCGCTGCAATTTCATCATCGGATGCGCAACTTGTTTGGTCATACGCTAAGAGTTGTCTACTATGGTTATGATGTTTGTAAATAACGAAAAATCGATCGCCTGCTATCTAGCTCTAACACTTTGTTACCTGGAGCTTATCGATTGATAAACAGACATGACATACTTTTAACCTAAGCTACAATTTTTGGCAAGTATTTTATGGCAAAGGTACGGCAATCACTAAATAAAGCAGAGAAAACCAGATTGGAGCTACTTAAAAGCCAAATGTTATGTCAGTTAACTGCGATTGATAATAAACAATTTAAAAATGCAAGTTAAAAGACAAAAATTGAAGCTCGGCTTTGGCGATCGCACTACCGAGAGCAAGATAAAGTTTAGAGAAATTAGCCGACTATTTAGCAGTGTCACCGTAATTATATCAACATTTGGTGCGCTCGCACCAGCTACAGCACTAGGCGATTCTATTGGCGATCGAGGTATTCAGGCTAGCCGTCTGCATCAAGAACCCTACAATTTACTCGGACGTAAAATAGGTATCGGTCAGATTGAGATCGGCAGACCAGGAAAATTCGGGATTGACAAACTAAACATTGGCGATCTTTTAATTGCACCACACACGGTCTTTTTTCGCGATCTCCAACCCAAATTTAACGATAATGTTGACGAACATGCAGGCTTGGTAGCAGAAGTGATGATTGCCAACCATAAAGCCCTACAGGGAGTAGCTCCCAAAGCCAGACTTTACGCCTCGGCAGTAGGTTCTCTCAAAGAAGGCGGACAGCCTATAGAATGTCTGACCAGCCAGCACATCGCCCTACAAAATGGCGGAGACGTTCGAGCAATTAACTTTAGTTTTGGTGAATCTTTAGAACGAGACGATCGCGATTTTGCAACTCTAGACGGAAGAGCTTTACTAACTGAATGTATTGACTGGTCGGCTCGAAAACATAACGTTCTCTACGTAATTGCGGGCAATCAGGGTAAAGGAGGAATTCCCATTCCTACCGATAACTATAACGGCATTACTACAGCATACACGACCAAACGCCAGGGATTATTTAATAAAGTAGATTTTGCCAATTTAAGCGCGTTACCTATAGGAATTGGTCGCAGCGTTATTAAAAAAGAAATCAATAAGGGTCTGCGCCGCGCTATTAGTTTGCTAGCTCCCGGAAGCCAAATTTCACTTTACAATCGCAAAGGAGAATTAGAAACGGTAAGCGGTACCAGCTTTGCCGCACCACACATTACGGCTTCTGTCGCTCTCTTACAAGAATACGGCGATCGCGCAATTGCAACTTCAGCTAACAAAAGTCTTGATTCTCGTCGTCATGAAGTAATGAAGGCAATCCTGCTAAATTCTGCCGACAAAATTCGCGATGCAGGAGATAACCTTTTACTAGGCATGGAACGCACTATACTCAACGAACAAAATCAGACCTGGCTGGACTCAGATGCCTATAAAAATCCGCGCATTCCTTTTGATATTCAAATGGGTACGGGACATCTCAATGCCTTTAGAGCCTATCAACAGTTAAGCGCGGGACAAAACTCGCCAGACAGCTTGGTTTCTCCTATTGGTTGGGATTACCGTCAGGTTAGAGTCAATTCCTACCGAGACTATTATTTGGAACAGCCTTTAGTTGCAGGTAGTCATGCAGCGATTACTTTGGCTTGGGATCGTTTGGTTTTATTAAATGACCGCAACCAAAATGGCAAATACGATGTAGGAGAAACTTTTCGCGATCGCAGCTTGAATAATCTCGATATTTATCTGATGCCAGCTTCTGAAAAAAGTAGTCTTCGCAATACCTGTTCTTCCCTCAGTAGTGAAGATAGTGCCGAACATATTTTTTGCCCGATCCCCGCTACTGGACGCTATAAAATTCGCGTTTACTATCGCCGTCAGATGAATGAGGCGGTTCAACCTTATGCTTTGGCTTGGTGGACTGTGAGTCAAAAAAGTAGCGACTAATTCAGAACTAAAGTTACTTTAAAACTGTTACACCTCGATCGCGATTTTGAAGCGATCGCATCTGGGACTTCTTTATCCGAAATTCGACTAAAATTTTAGAATTAGAAATACCAGCGTAGCGTAGTTATACCAAAGGCTTATCGGGCTTACCGATCGTGGGATAATGTATGGTGCGATCGCAAAATACAAACAACTAAAAAATCTCGCTTAGATCCAAAATAAATCCAGATAAAACATTCTCTCCCGATAGCGTTTTGGGATTATTTAAAATTTCTACTTGTTTGTTAAGACGATAAATTTCTACAGTTTTTACTGAGGGTTCGATTAACCATCCAAGTCGAACACCGTTATCAATATATTCCCGCATTTTCTCTTGTAAATCTTCATATCTCTGATTTTTAAGATCGCTAGGACTTACTAACTCAATTACAAAATCGGGAGCAAGAGGAGGGAAACCCTGTTTTTCTTTCGCTAGTAAAATAAAGAAAATGAATCAAATCTGCTAAATACCTAAAAAGGTTAGAGAACTAAAAAATATATTACGCAAAGCAGGATTTAAAGAAAGCAGTGGCAAGGGAAGTCATACAAAATGGTCGCATCCATTATTATCTGGGAAAATAGTAATATCGGGAAAAGATGGAAGCGATGCAAAACTGTATCAAGAAAGAGATGTAGAGAAGGCTTTAAAAACACTAAAAGACATAAAGTAGTAGCTTATGAAAAATCCCAACTATACCGTTATTATTCAATGGTCGGACGAAGACAATTGTTTTATCGCTAGCCTGCCAGAATGGGGCGAATTTTGTCATACTCATGGCAATACCTATGCTGAAGCACTAAAGAATGCCGAAGAGGTATTAGAGTTATTAATTGAATCTGCTATAGAAGAAGGCGAAGCATTACCAGAAGTCAGAAAGTTCGCCGTATCTTCTTAGATTAGTGCTCGCTCGTACCTATTAAAAGAAAGCGCATTTAAGATAAATGATGACGCTCAATTATATAAATTATATTAAACACATTTTAGCTGGTCGAAATAAATAATCATTCGTAACATATTTCTACAAGATCTAGCAATCTTTTTTTATTATCATAATATTCAGAAAAAACTTCATCAATATCTAAATTCAAGCCATCTGCAACCCTAATAGCACAATATGTAAAACAAGCTGATAATAAATCGTATTCTTGGTTATTATCATCATTGAGCAGGTCATACCATTCTCCTTTTACATGAACATTTTCATAATTTTTTAAAATGTTATGCAATTCTTGCTCTAAGATAAATGCGTAATGTTTATTAGGAAGACGTATCAACGCACCTAAATAAAGATTTTTTTCCGAACATCCAATCTGCAAATCAAACATTCTTTTTTTTAGGATTTTTTGAATAACCAGCTTTGAAATATTTTCCATCAAAAATAAAATAAATATAGTTGGGATCGACAATTGTTTCCCTATTTATAGTTTCCACCATAGCTATAATGAAACAATTATTGTTTCTATTGTTTCAAGACAAAGTTTTGTAAGTAATCATAATTTTATACCAGAAGCGATCGCTCTACTCTCCAGTCTAAATTAAATATTCTTACTATCCTCCCCACAACAGAAGCAAATCGTTAATAATAAGTAACTGCTCATTGCTCACTGTTAACTGAAAAATGACTTTTGTTGGCTTACACATTCATAGCGACTATAGTTTACTCGATGGTGCTTCACAGATCCCGCAGTTGATCGATCGCGCTTTAGAATTAGAAATGCCTGCGATCGCACTGACAGATCATGGGGTGATGTATGGCGCGATCGAACTAATAAAAGTCTGTCGCAACAAAGGCATCAAGCCGATAATTGGCAATGAAATGTACGTCATCAATGGCGACATTGAAATCAACCCCAAAGAAAAGAAAAAACGCCACAAAAAATTTCATCAGGTTGTTTTAGCCAAAAACACTCAGGGTTATCGCAACTTAGTCAAGCTAACTACTATTTCTCATCTCAAAGGCTTTCAAGGTAGCGGGATCTTTGCACGTCCTTGTGTAAATAAAGAACTGTTGGAAAAATACCATGAAGGTTTGATCGTTACTAGTGCCTGTTTGGGTGGTGAAGTTCCGCAAAGACTGCTGGCAAACAATTATGACGAAGCTAAAAAAGTAGCTAAATGGTATCAGGATGTATTTGGCGATGACTATTACCTGGAAATACAAGATCACGGTTCGCCAGAAGATCGTATTGTTAACGTTAGCATAGTCAAAATTGCCAGAGAACTAGGAATTAAAATCGTTGCTACTAACGACTCTCACTTTATTTCCTGTTATGACGTAGAAGCACACGATGCCTTACTGTGCATTCTGACTCAAAAACGCATTACCGACGATAAAAGATTGCGCTATAGTGGTACGGAATATTTAAAATCTGCCGTAGAAATGAAGTTATTGTTCCGCGATCATCTACCCGATGACGTTATCGAAGAAGCGATTAACAATACTTTAGAAGTTGCCGACAAAGTTCAAGCATATAACATCTTAGGCGAACCTCGCATACCCGATTATCCCGTGCCGTTGGGACATACTGCCGATAGCTATTTAGAAGAAGTAACCTGGCAGGGATTACTAGAAAGATTAAAATGTCGTCACCATTCCGAAATCGATCCCGTATACAAACAAAGACTGCAAACCGAATTAAAGGTAATGCAGGAAAAAGGGTTTTCCACTTACTTTTTAGTCGTTTGGGACTACATTAAATATGCAAGGGACAATGATATCCCTGTTGGACCTGGTAGGGGATCGGCGGCAGGTTCGTTAGTGGCATATTGTCTCAAAATCACCAATATCGATCCCATTCATCACGGTTTGTTGTTCGAGAGGTTTCTAAACCCCGAACGGAAATCAATGCCTGATGTAGATACGGATTTTTGCCCCGATCGCAGGGAAGAAATGATTCGGTATGTTACCGATAAATATGGTGAGGATAATGTCGCCCAAATTATTACCTTTAACCGCATGACTTCCAAGGCGGTGTTAAAAGATGTCGGTAGAGTACTAGGTGTAGATTTTGCCGATCAAAACCGCATTGCTAAAATGATCCCCGTAGTTCGCGGTAAGCCTACCAAGCTAAAAGTAATGGTTTCTGAAAAAACACCAGAACCAGCTTTTAGAGATGCTTATGAAAACGCTACGGTAAAAGTTTACAACGACCGTAAAGAGGAAGTCGGAACGGTAACGGTGCGTCAGTGGGTTGATATGGCAATGCGAATAGAAGGTACTAATAAAACCTTTGGAGTTCATGCCGCAGGAGTAGTTATTTCTTCCCAACCTTTAGACGAAATTGTTCCCCTACAAAAGAACAATGACGGGTCGGTAATCACTCAATATTATATGGAAGATTTAGAAGCCTTGGGTTTATTGAAAATGGACTTTTTGGGCTTAAAAAATCTCACTACTATTCAACGCGCTGCTAATTTAGTTGCCAGAACTAGAAATGTTCATTTAGACTTAGACCAAATACCCTTAGACGAACGCAAAGCTTTAGAAATATTAGCTAAAGGCAAACAAAAAAAGCTGCCAGAAGACATACAAGAAACCCATAAGCTATTTCGAGCGGGAAATTTAGAGGGAATATTTCAGCTAGAATCTGACGGCATGAAACAGATTACTAGAGATTTAAAACCTTCTGGTATTGAAGATATTTCCTCAATTTCGGCTCTCTATCGCCCTGGTCCTCTAGATGCGGGACTAATTCCCAAATTTATCAAACGCAAACACGGGCAAGAACAAGTTACCTATCAACATCCGCTATTAAAACCAATTTTAAATGAGACTTACGGAGTAATTGTCTATCAAGAGCAGATCATGAAAATTGCTCAAGATTTAGCTGGTTATTCTCTCGGTGAAGCCGATTTGTTACGGCGATGTATGGGTAAGAAAAAATTAGCCGAAATGGAAAAACATCGCGAAAAATTTATCGATGGTTCGGCTAAAAATGGCGTTAGCAAACAACTTGCTAATAGCTTATTTGATGAAATGGTGGTGTTTGCCGAGTATTGTTTGAGTTACGATACCGAAGTTTTAACGTTGAAATATGGCGCGTTGCCTATTGGTGAAATTGTAGAAAAACGAATAAACTGTCATGTCTACACAAGGGCTGAAAGCGGTTTTTTCTATATACAATCAATCGAGCAATGGCACGATCGCGGCGAACAAGAAGTTTTTGAATATACTTTAGAAAATGGTGCAACTATTAAAGCCACTAAAGACCATAAGTTTATGACCTCTGGCGGGCAAATGTTACCCATCGATGAGATATTTGAGCGAGGTTTAGATTTGTTAGAGGGTAGTTCTTATATTGTTGACGGGTACAATTTTAAACAAATAATGCCAGATCGCTACAGTTGTCCCGCACCTTATGGCAATCATTGCAATATTAATATTATTAAATTTGATTCCAGTTATACAATTCAAAATGATGGATGTACGGAAACATGTAGAATACATCCCGATCGACTAGAACCTCTAATGGATTACGAAGAACATTTTAATAATTGGATGCTGTCAAACGATCTTTATTACTTTTACGATGAAGATTATTCTTGCTTTTCTTTTTTTGTAAGTAATTGCATTAATGGCTATCGAAATATTACTTATGTCAAACAACAACATGAAATAGATAGTAGCTTTACTAAAGAAAAAGGCAAAACTCCTAAACATACTTATATTGCGCTCACGAATGCTTTTGAACCTAGCATTCAGTTATATAAATCATTAAAAGAATCGGGTGATTTCAGTGAAAACCAATTATTATATTTTAGTGATTATATGAAATTTCGCCGCATTACCAATCGGTTTAGAAATGCTTGCGGTGAAGAACGTATAAATCCTCTGCAAGAAACTAAAAAAGTTTTTGATTATATAATTGCTAATCTGAATAATATTAATAACATTGTAACTAATGAAATGATTGAACAGTTTCAAGAACTATATAAAACAAATTTAGAAGCTGTCTGCTAATAATTGAAGGACTTAAGAAAGAGCGATTAAGATTTATTTATATATATGAATACCAATTCTTTATCTAATAAAATTAAAACCTCAACTGCTATTTTATATTGGGAAGAGAATGTTTATATAGCAGAATGTCCCGAAGTAGGAACGAACAAGTCAAGGAGAAAGCGTCGAAGAAGCTGTGGCTAATTTAAAGGAAGCAACAGAACTTTATTTAGCAGAGTTTCCTTTATTAGATACTTCTCGCCGTTTAATAACTACCGAGGATTTTATTTTGTATCTTAACTTTAAAACTTATTGCTATAGCAGTTCTTTGCAAGAAAGGGTACAAAAAAATCCCTCTTAAATTAAAGAGGGACGCTTACGCTTAAGTTTTAAAAAAAAGAAGTTTCAAACTAAGCAGTTACTAACTCTTTCTTAGTTTCACTTGCAGACAACTGACTCAATAATGCGCTAACATTCTGTTTAGCATCGCCATAGAGCATTTGGTTATTGTCCATATAGAACAAGGGATTATCTACTCCTGCATAGCCAATTCCCAAGCTACGCTTCATGACCACAACGTTTTGAGCTTTCCAGACTTCCATTACAGGCATACCTGCAATAGGGCTATTGGGATCTTCCAACGCACTAGGATTGACTGTATCGTTGGCACCAATCACTAAAACTACATCAGTATTGGACAAATCATCGTTAATTTCATCCATTTCCAACACGATATCGTAGGGGACTTTAGCTTCGGCTAAAAGTACGTTCATGTGTCCTGGCATTCTGCCTGCTACGGGATGAATACCAAAACGCACTTCTTTACCGCGTTTGCGAAGAATGTTAGTAATATCGGAAACGGCGTGTTGTGCTTGCGCTACCGCCATACCGTAACCAGGAACGATAACTACGCTTTTAGCATCATTGAGAAGTTCGGCAACTTCTTCAACATTAGTAGCAGTTGCTTCGCCCATTGGTTGGGCTTCTCCTTTGCCAGCACTGCTGGAACCCTCGCCAAATCCACCTAAAATAACGCTAATAAACGAACGATTCATCGCTTCGCACATGATGTAGCTGAGGATCGCGCCGCTACTACCAACTAAAGCACCCGTAACGATTAGCACATCGTTGTTGAGCATAAAGCCAGCTGCTGCTGCCGCCCAGCCAGAATAGCTGTTAAGCATAGAGATAACTACGGGCATATCTGCGCCGCCAATACCCATAACTAATAAGAAACCAAGAACGCCAGCCAAACCAGTCATGATGAGTAAAGGTTGCAGTCCGTTTTCCGTACCCATAAACTGCACGCCTAAAACTACAGAACCGACTAATAAACCAATATTAATTAAATGACGGGCGGGTAACATTAGAGGTTTGCTTCCCACTAAACCATTAAGCTTGCTAAATGCCACAACCGAACCCGTAAAGGTAACGGCACCGATAAAGACACCGACAAAAATTTCAATTTCGTGGATAGTAGCTTCAACACCAACTAAGTTCGAGTTTGGCTGCAAATAATTGGAAATACCTACTAATACGGCAGCTAAACCGACAAAGCTATGCAGAATTGCTACTAATTCAGGCATGGAAGTCATTGCCACTCTAGCGGCTAAAATAGAGCCGATAATTGCTCCAGGAATAACGGCAGCCGCAAGAGTAGTGTAACTGTGAACCTGGGAGCTTAAGGCAGTAGCGGTAAGAGCGATCGCCATACCAATAATACCGAAAAGATTACCTTTACGGGCGGTTTCCTGGTTGGATAGTCCCCCCAGACTAAGGATGAACAAGGCACTTGCCGCAATATAAGCGACGGTTACGAGATTGCTAGACATATTTTTTGCAAAAATTAAGAATGTATCGGTAGGGGCGAAGGACAGTTCGCCCTCAAAATTGATAATGTATGAATATTTATTTCTGGAACATTTTCAGCATTCGTTGGGTAACGAGAAAACCGCCAGAGATGTTAATTGTTCCTACCAAAATTGCGATCGCGCCAAGAATTACAGGGGCAGAAGTTATTTCGCCAGAAATCTGCAACATACCTCCTAAAATAATAATGCCGCTAATAGCATTGGTGACACTCATTAAGGGTGTATGTAAAGCAGGAGTAACGTTCCAAATTACCTGCCAACCAACAAAACAAGCCAGAATAAACACGGTAAAGTGAGATAGGAAAGAAGAAGGCGCACCAACACCAATTCCAAGTAAAGCTAAACCAGCAATAAGCAACCACAAGAAGCCACCCGAAGCTTTTTTCTCTTCTTTTTGACTGTCTAATGCTGTCGCAGCTTTCGCCTTTGGCGGAGGTGTGGGAGAGGGATTTTCAATTTTTGGTGGAGGCCAGGTTATCTTACCTTCGTGAAGTACAAGCGCACCGCGCACTACTTGGTCTTCGTAGTCTACTTTATAATCTTCCGCACCACCCATATCTTTAAGCAGATGCCAGAGATTAGTTCCGTAAAGCTGACTAGACTGTGCTGCCATACGACTGGGTAAGTCGGTCAAACCGATAATAGTTACCCCATCGTATTGATAGACTTCATTGGGTTTGGTTACTTCGCAGTTACCTCCCTGTTCTGCTGCTAAGTCAACTACTACCGAACCTTCTTTCATGGTTTCTACCATATCGGTAAGAATCAACTTAGGTGCGGGTTTGCCTGGGATTAAGGCAGTAGTAATAATAATATCGACTTCTCTGGCTTGCTCTCTAAACAAAGCCATTTCCGCATCGATAAACTCTTTACTCATGGTTTTGGCATAACCACCAGCACCAGTACCGTCTTCTTCAAACTCCAGTTCCAGAAATTCGGCACCGAGACTTTCTACCTGTTCTTTGACCACAGGACGAGTATCGAATGCCCGCACTACAGCACCCAGGCTTCTAGCAGCACCAATAGCAGCTAAGCCCGCTACACCCGCACCAATTACTAAAACTTTAGCAGGGGGAACTTTGCCTGCGGCGGTGATTTGTCCTGTAAAAAAGCGTCCAAAGTTATTAGCCGCCTCAATGACAGCCCGATAGCCAGCAATATTTGCCATCGAACTAAGAGCATCCATTTTTTGAGCGCGGCTAATTCTAGGAATTGAATCCATCGCCAACACTGTAGCATTGCGGGATGCGAGCTTATTTAATAATTCTTCATTTTGCGCGGGCCAGATAAAACTAATAATAGTTTTGCCTTCTGGCATCGTTTCTATTTCTGAAGCTTCGGGAGCGCGTACTTTAAGAATAATATCGGCTTCCGCCCACAAAGTTTTAGCGTCGGGAACGATTTTGCATTCTGCTTTTTGGAAAGCTTTATCGCTAAAGTCGGCTCTTTCTCCCGCACCCGACTCGACCAAAATTTCAAAACCAAGCTTCTGCAACTTTTTGACGGTATTGGGAGTTGCAGCTACACGTCGTTCGGTTTCATATATTTCTTTAGGTATGCCAATTTTACGAGGGCTGGATTTTTTTACCTCTGGCTGTTGTGATTCGATCTGTTTATCAACAGTTGCAGTCATGTATTCTCCTTAATTTTATATATATGTGCGATCGACACCAAGACATTAAAATCGCCCTTCTTACAGCGCAGTATTTGAGGGCGAAATGTACCTTAAACAATAGTCGATTTAAATTTTCACTATTTTAGATAACTAAATTAAATTATTTATCATGGGTATATTATATTCCTGTTTTCCTGAAGCTTGACTCAATTGATAGTTTTATGAGATTTGCAAATAGTACAAAGCACTGAAGACTTTTCTACTTTACTGTCTTGCTTATCCTAAAACGATCCCCGCGATCGCAGTCAAATCTTTAACTTGTCTTAGGAATTAATTAATGTCTCTTATTGTTAACCCTTGAGTTTTAAATAAGTGAGCGCTAATTAAAATAGCGATCGCACGGCAAAAATTCAATGTAAAAATTGAAAATTTAAACAAGTTATTTGTGGTTAGTACGTAATAGCCTTCATATAGACTAATCAAAAACTAATAGCAATAGGTAAAGTTGCTCAATTTTAGCTTGTGAATAATAAAGTTTTTCCAACGTCCGAATAAAAGACGCAAAACTGCGAATGCTTAATTTAAGAAGCTTATTTAGTTCTTTTGGTAGATGTATGTTAGAAAAAAACCCTGTATTACTGTAGCCTGGGTCGATCCCTCTTTAAACACAAAACACTCTACTTTATACATATAAATAAATTTAACTATTGCCAAAGGACTCGATTTAGCAAAAAATAAATACAGAATTCATAAAAGAAAAGATATGCCTATTAATTTAAAAGAGGACATTATGTACATCCTGCTACAAAAAATTAAAGCAGGAGAAGGCAATGATAACAGGGTAGATTTTAGCAGTACGGATTTTACTGGTAGAAATATGACCGTATCTGATTTTCTCGGTCATTTAGATTATCTCAATCAAAAAAAATATATCGAAGCTGATTTTACAGGCAATGCCTATGCCAATCAGGAAGATGTACCAGATGTTATCGATTCAGACGAAGTAGACTTTAGTATTGCTAACACTTTGGGCGCACCCGACGGACCACTGCCGCATTTAATTAGGTTCAATCGCGCTGAATTAACCGATAAAGGTCAAAAAATGCTCGATCGCATGGAAGAAAAACCTCCAGAATCATTGGGTTCGGGACCATCGTCACAAATTGTCGACCGAGACACTCCTTTTCTCGAAGAAGTTGCTCTCAAAGCCGAACTGCCAGATATATTTGATGCTAGAGATTTAGTCACTGTAGTCTATCGCACCATGCGAGACTTGATGACTACTGAAGCTGCCGAAAACGTAGAGTCGGAACTGCACGATCCTGCCGAACCTACCGACCAAAAAAGATTGCAGGAAGAAATTGCCCAACTGTGGAAAGACGAAAATCCAATCGTATCCTGGTTGAGTAAAGTTCGTCCGCCGTTAAAATTCGACGACGAAACTTTCTTCTTTCGAGTCAAACAAGAAGGAGGACTACCAAAAGGTACAGATAGCGAGAAAGTAATCAAAGCAATCTTTTCTGCCACCAAAGGTGAATTATCAGCAGAAAGAGCGAATGAAATTGCTGAGTTTCTTCCAGGAAAAATTAAAGAACTTTGGGAAGCAGCTTAATAAAGTAGGAAGTAGAAAGTAGGAAGTCATAAGAGACGGGGAGGCTTCACTCTACTAGAGAGTTCCCCTAGTCCCCCAGTCCCTACTAGTACCTAAAACCTTTTCTACTCCTCTACCTCTATTTAAGTTGTATATTCAGCATTAATCTCTACATATTTATAAGTCAAATCGCAACCCCAGGCGACACTGGTTCCACTACCAACTCCGATCGAAACCTCAATTAATACCGTGTCGTTTTGCAAATATTCTCCTGCGGCGGCTTGTCTGAGATAGTTACTAGCCGCAGCGCGATCGAAAGGAAGAGGTTGTCCGTTTTGCATGAGTTGCAAATCGCCCAGCCTTATGTTTAGTTCGTCCTGGTGAAATTTAACTCCTGCCCTACCTGCGGCAGCAGCAATTCTGCCCCAGTTAGGATCGCGTCCAAAAACTGCCGATTTGACTAAAGACGAGCCAGCAATAGTTTTAGCTATTGCCGAGGCAGCTTTATCATCATTAGCTCCCGATACTCGTACTTCTATCAAACATGTCGCTCCTTCACCATCGCGAGCGATCGCTTTGGCTAAATGTTGGCAGACTGCGGTTAACATTGCCTCTAATTTTTCGGCATTTTTGCTTTTTTCGGTAATTGCTGAGGTGCGAGATTGCCCATTAGCCAAAGCTAATAAAGTATCGTTGGTGCTAGTGTCCCCATCTACAGTAACTTGATTGAAGCTTTTGTTAGCGGCTCGCTTGAGCATCTGCTGCCATAGCTGAGTCGAAACTGCCGCATCACAGGTAACAAATGCCAGCATAGTCGCCATGTTGGGATGAATCATGCCCGAACCTTTGGCTATACCGCCAATTCTGACGGGACGACCTTCAATTGTAGTTTCTAAAGCAATTTCTTTAGTTACCAGATCGGTAGTTACAATAGCTTCGGCAGCATCTTTACCTCCTTCTAGAGAAGCAGCAGCAACTAATTGGGGTAAGCTTTGAGATAAAGCTTCTATTTTGATTCTCTGACCGATAACCCCCGTTGATGCGAGTAAAATCGAATCTTCAGCAATATTTAATTCTCTACCTAGTAGTTCGGCACACAACCGAGCGTCTTTCCAACCCGCTTCGCCCGTGGCAGCATTAGCCTGTCCTGCGTTACATAAAATTGCTCTGGCACTAGCCTTGGCTTGCAGACGCTTCCGACAATAATCGACACAAGCGGCTCTTACTTGGGTAGTGGTAAATACTCCAGCGGCGATCGCTTCAGATTCTGATAAAATCAGGGCTAAATCCTTTGCCCCCGAAGCTTTTAATCCTGCGGCGATCCCTGCCGCTTTGAATCCTTTGGGTGCAGTTATGCCACCGCTTACTGTCTGCCAGTCTGCCATGATCGATAATAATTTGAACTTCGATTTAAAGCTGATTATACCAATCTTATGGTAGGTTTATATTTGTCTGCGATATCGGTTCTGATGGGGGTCAGCCATCAGGAGTGAAGGGGAAAGTTCAGTGCAAATCTGACGCTGTCCCGCAACTGTAAAGAGATCTTTGCGATACTCTAAGTCAGGATGCCCGCCGATAAAAATCAAAAATTCGCTCGAACATATCTGCGAGGTACGGATAATGTCTGCTCTATCGTTTGTAGCGCGATCGCTAAAAAAAATTAGCGCGATCGCTTTAGCAATTTTTAGTTGGTTACTGTTTATCTTTATAGCAATCGAACCCGCCCAAGCTCATCACGCTATGGGTGGTATACTTCCTGATAATTTTGCTGAAGGATTTTTGTCAGGATTGGCTCATCCAGTTATAGGTTTAGAGCACTTGGCTTTTGTAGCTGCGATTGGATTGTTAGCCGCTTTAAGCAACAAATTAGGCGTAATTCCCTTGGTTTTCATTACTGCCACAGCAATAGGAACGGGAATTCATTTATTAAGCATAGATTTGTTTTTACCAGAAGTAATTATTACTGGTTCTGTATCGATCGTTGGAATTTTCTTGGCTCAAAAAAATTTAGTTGATTCAGGTTTGTTAATTGTCTTTACCGTCATAGCAGGAATTTTTCACGGTTATGCTTACGGCGAATCAATAGTTGGTGCAGAAACTACCGCTTTGAGTGGTTATCTATTGGGCTTTTGTTTGATTCAGCTAGTTATAAGCGCGACTGTCTTTACTATCGGAAGATTGGTAATTAGTAGAAATTCTTTGTCCGATAATACTTCTAATCTAAACCTACGATTTGCAGGTTTTACAATCTGCGGTATCGGCGTAGCTTTTTTAGCTAATACATTAATAAGTTAAGACGAGCAATCGTCAACCAACTACCAACCATTAACTACTAACAAAATAAAATGCACAAAATACCCGTAACTGTAATTTCAGGTTTTCTCGGCGCGGGGAAAACGACTTTAGTGCGTCATTTGCTACAAAATAATCAAGGAAGAAAGATTGCCGTTATAGTCAATGAATTTGGCGAGGTAGGAATAGACGGCGATCTTTTACGCTCTTGTCAAGTTTGCGATGAGGAAGAAACTCCTGACGGGAATATTATCGAGCTAACCAATGGTTGTCTGTGCTGTACGGTACAAGAGGAGTTTTATCCAACTATGCAGGAACTACTCAAACGTAGAGACAAAATAGACTGTTTGCTAATCGAAACTTCGGGACTGGCATTACCAAAACCTCTGGTGCGCGCTTTTAGCTGGTTCGAGATTCGTAATAGTGCTACGGTCGATGGAGTGGTTACGGTAGTAGATTGTCAGGCATTAGCCAATGGAGCGATCGCTGGAGATTTAGCGGCATTAGAAGCACAGCGTCAAGCCGATCCCAATCTAGAACACGAAACTCCCCTCGAAGAACTATTTGAAGATCAGTTAGCCTGTGCCGACTTAGTACTGTTAACTAAAACCGACTTGGTAAATGCTGCCGATGTAGAGAGGATTAAAACTCTGCTGAAGCAAGACTTATCGCCGAGAGTTAAAATTGTCGTCGCCGAACGGGGACAAATCGCTGCCGATCTTTTACTCGGGTTTAATGCTGCGGTAGAGGATAATCTAAGCGATCGCCCCTCCCATCATGATGATGAAGCAGACCACGAACACGACGATGATATTAAAGCAGTAGAAATTGTCTGCGATCGCAGCTTCGAACCAAATATTTTAATCGAACGATTACAACAGCTATTGCTACAGCATGAAATCTATCGCATCAAAGGCTTTGTTAATGTAGCGACAAAACCCATGCGTCTGGTAATTCAAGGTGTTGGCAATCGTTTCGACCGCTTTTACGATCGCCTGTGGCAAGGTGACGAACTTCGTCAAACTCGTTTGGTAGTTATCGGACGTAATTTAGAGCGAGAACAGGTAGAAGCCGCTATTTTAAATGAGTAACGCTCAGTAGACGAGAGATCTAAGAAAACCTCGTAAATTTTCCAGTACTCTTTGAGTGGACAGTATATTTACTGTCATGACCGAGCAAAACGATTTCTAAATGTGAGTATAAATAATACATATCGCTATATTCTGCGTAATATTAACTATTAGTAGATTAATTGAGATTGAAAGCCATGATAAGATCTTTAGTTGGAATGCTTGCTGGAGTAAGCGTTGTTTTAGGAAGCGCGATCGCTTTTCCCTCAGCTACCTCAGCTAGAAATAATACCTACTACTGCGCCCAGCTTAACGGTAAGTGGAATACTTTTGTCAACACTCCCAGAGGTAGAGTAACTCTGATTGAGTGGGCAAATTCCTTTGCTAATGACTGGACTCCGCAAAAAAGATGCCTGGCAATTTCCCAGCGTTTTCAACAATTTCTGGATAAAGGAAATTTAAAGTATATTCGTACGGGTAACGTCAATCAACAGCCAGTAATCTGCGTTGCCGACTCTAGTAGCGGTACATGTCCAGACAAGAATGTCTTGATTACTCTCAAACAAGGAACAGATCCAGAAGCAACCTTAGTTAGATTAGTTGATTTTCGTCGTAGCGTCAGCGGACAAACCCTAACCTTAAGTGCGGACGATCCTGGTTTTTACAATGATGGTGAATTTTATGTCGACTTAGAAAAATTTCTCGAAAAAGTTCCCGTTACTAAATAGCAAAAGGATAAATAAATCGCTGAAGTTCCCCATTTCAATGGGTTAGTAAACAAAGTTGTTCGATCCAAATAAAAAACCTAAGAATCGTTTAAATTCGCTTTTAAATGAACGCTTTTTACCTTTGAAGCCGAAAACAGCAGTCAAACTATCTCTAGTTTTGGCTGGTGTTGGTGTGCTTTTAGCTAGTAGCAGCCTATATTTGTCTGACAAAATTCCAGCATTTTTTCCTAATAGTTTAAATGCTAGAGTAAACACTACAGCCAGCAAAATTACCGTTAAAATTCTAGGTGAGAATTTTTTAGGTTCGGGTTTTATTATTCAACAACGAAGCAGCCTGTATACGGTTATTACCAATCAACACGTCTTGAGGGCAGGTCAAGCTCCTTACTCTATACAAACTCCCGACGGCAAAATTTATCCAGCACGAAGAGCTAAATTAGCTTCAAAATACGATCTGGCTTTATTACAATTTACTAGCGATGTGCAATACAATATTGCTAGTTTCGGTAGTTCTTCATCTCTAACCGTAGGAGAACCAGCTTTTGCGGCAGGTTATGCTGTAGCCAGTAGCAAAAAACTCAGTCAAACGGAAGTTGAAAACTACAAAAATGCCCCGCTACCTGGCTTTACTCTGAGATCGGGAAGAATTCAAATAATTTTGGAGCGAGCGTTAGAAGAAGGATACCGAATTGGATATACTAATGATGTAGAAAAAGGTATGAGTGGTGGTCCTTTGTTCGATCTTCATGGAACAGTCATTGGAGTTAACGGCAAACATGCCTATCCACTTTGGGAAGCACCAGACTACTACGAAGATGGCTCTCAACCCTGCCCGCCCCTGCAAGAATTAATTACTAATTCTAGTCTGGCTATTCCGATTGAAGCGGGAATTAGCCTGATACCAAAGCCAAAATCCAAGCCAGATATTTCAGCAGCTAAAGATTCTGCTTGGACATCAATAACTTTAGATTCCGATTTAGTGAGTAATCCTGTAAAGTTAGTCGCTCAAATGCAGGCTAGAGCTAAAGCGATCGAAAACTGCCAAATACCAGAATGAGTTTGAATTTAAGCTTTTGATGTTTGCTAAGTTAATAGCAGCGCGCTCGTCTAGTTTTAAATAGAGATTGTTTTCTGGGAAACACCGAGAGACAATTTGTCGTCATTAAGATTAAGACATAATTCTAACTTGGCAACTCACCGCTAAACCTGCTCGGCGCTGACAAGCTATAACTTTATTTATAAATAGTTGAAGATAAAATAATTGATAACTAATCGAGTCGTGGTATTGAAAATACTCGTCTAGATAGAGGCTAACATTAAATATTATTTTGGCTGACGGACAGATTTGCTGGAGGCAAAGCAACAATGAACTTTTCGCAAATAATTTCTATATTATTTTTTGGAGGTGCGATCGCCGCAACCGTACAGCCAGCTTTTAGTAGAACTACTGCGTCTCTTATTGAGGAAACTTCTTCCTCTAAGAGTTCACTCTATCAAATACAAAGCCCTAAAACGCAACTCCAACTAGCTCAAGCATTACAACCAGAACAAATAAACCTCCGCGCCAAACAAATCACCGTGCGTATAGACGGCGCAAATCTCGGTTCGGGAGCAATTATAGCCGAATCTAATAATGTCTACACGGTGTTAACCAATTGGCATGTAGTAAGAAATCCAGGACAATACTCGCTACAAACTATTGATGGTAGAGAGCATCAAATAAATTCCACCAGCATCAGACAGATAGCCAAATTAGATTTAGCTATTGTTAAGTTTGAGAGCAATCAAAATTATCAGGTAGCAGAATTAGGCGATTCGGGAAATATCCTAGAAGGACAAAGCATTTATTTTGCTGGTTATCCAGGGGAACAAAGACAAGAAAATAGCCGTTATTATCGCTTTTTCGCTGCTAACCTGGTAGGAATCTTGCCAAATTCTACTGCTAATGGCTACTCGCTGATCTATAACGGTGAAGCGTTTCCAGGAATGAGCGGCGGTCCTGTATTTGATAAATACGGCAATCTAATTGGTATTCATGGTGAAGCTAATATTAATGCTATTACTGGGGGGACTTCCAACTATGCCATTCCTATAAATGCTTACCGACAGGCGATCGCGCAAAATCAATCTCAATCTACAGTTTCCGATACAAACGATAATTCTACTCCAGCAATACCAGAAATAATTATCGAACCTCAACCTTCAGAAGAAAATCGAGAAACGGAGGCAAATTCAAATCCCGACACGACTTCCAATACATCCAACTCCGCGATCGATGAATCTACTTCTTCAGAAGAAAACACAACCAAAGTTTCTTCAGAAATTCGCCAGGAAAGTTCTGCTGCTGAAGCAACACCATCAGAATCTGGAATTTCTTCCATACCTACTTTTTCATCAGAAGATGTTCTAGATGCTTCTAGCGATCGCAATTCACCCCAACCAAATACTACAACAGCCAACGAAGCAGCATCCAGGCGTTCTCCGCAGTCAAAACTAATCTCTGCCACCACAAGTATCGACTACAGACCCTTAAAACGACTTCTCGAAGCCAAAAAGTGGGAAGATGCAGACCGTCAAACCTATCAACTAATCGATCGCATCGTTACATCTGCCAAACAACAGAACCAGAACATCTTTATCGAACTCAAAACAATTGCTGATTTTGCCTGTAGCGACATTAGAACTATCGATAGTCTCTGGCAGCAGTACAGTGGCGGTCGGTTTGGTTTTACACCCCAGCAAAAAATCTGGCAAAATGTCGATCGAAATGGCGATTTTTCAACCGCAGCCTGGCGGAGTTTTGCTACTCAAGTCGGTTGGAAGCAGGGTGAAATTGCTAGTGCGGGAGGCTATTTGCTTTACGAACAGTTAAACTTCAATCCCGAACGTGCTCCAGAAGGTCATCTTCCCTGGTGGTTCGCTCTTCCTGAAGAACAACAAAATGTCCTCAAGCACTTATTTACTCGCTGTAACTTAGATCCCTCAGCAGTAGCCGATGCTAATCGGTCTGGTTCGCCAAACAATGAAAAAAAATCTAATACTAGTCACACTGAAGTTGAACGAGAACGAGCTAAATGAATATGAAACAGTATCAAAAAGCTTTTCGCTTAAAAACTACGGGAAAATCTCTTCATAAAGTTACAAGCAAAGTCGAGCAAATTGTAGCAGAGTCGAAAATCGATACGGGTTTGTGTCTGGTTTTTGTCAGGCACACATCGGCATCATTAGTAATTCAAGAAAATGCCGATCCCGATGTGCTTCAGGACTTAAATAATTTTTTTGCCAAACTAGTACCAGAAGACCCATCGCGTTACGTTCACAATGCAGAAGGTGCTGACGACATGCCAGCCCATATACGCTCGGCACTAACCCACACTTCCGAACAAATTCCAGTTGCTGGAGGCAGGTTGGTTTTGGGTACCTGGCAGGGAATTTATCTGTGGGAACACCGTCAACGCAGCCATCAAAGAGAGTTAGTAGTTCATATTAATGGCGATTAACAAAAGTAGCAAGTAGCAGTTAATTTAACTGCTATAAAGCATTGAAGCTCAAGCTTAATTAAACTACAGTGTACTTAATAAAACCGAAAAATGCTGTATATTTACAATTGAAACCTATAGCTTAAGCTTGAAAAGCTAATCAAAAAAAATTATTCTACTATTTTTAACTCAAAGTTAATAATTTTTGCTACTCAAATTTCTTACATCTCTCTTACCTCGTCACAAATAAAAAAGTAATCTGTAATCTAAAAGAGAACAGCTTAGACTCTTTCCTCCGCTAGAGGAAAGATTAGCTTTAATATCATTTAATATAAACAGGAAAACAATGCCAAAATTATTAAATACAGTACATATAATCTATTTTTTATAAAAAAAATTAGAGTAAAAATCACAGCAAGTTTAAATCCAGTTTAAAAATCAAAATGCAATCATGTCAGCAAGAAATAGATAAATTACAGCAAGAATTGGCTGTTTGCCGCTCTCGCTATAATAATTTACTCGCCTCTAATAGCGATATTGTCTGGCTGGCAGAAAAAACTGGAACTATTATTTACACTAATTCTTCCTGGCAAAAATATACGGGGTTAGAAAATTCAGAAGCAGTCGAGCGAGCTTTTTTAAAATCTATACATCCAGAAGATAGAATCAAATTCAAGACAAAAATCGAGCGAGCGGTGCAACTGCAAAACTGCTGGCAGATATCTGTTAGATTGAAAGATTTTAATGACAACTATTGGAGTTTTAATTTCGAAGTTAAGCCCATACGCGATCGCCAAAATCGCATTGTAGAATGGATGGGAGTTGGAAAAAAAGTTGAGGCGACAGAGCGGATAAAAACCGAGTTGATTGCCGAAAAAGAATTTGTCAAAGCCTTATTAGATAATCTTGCTGAAGGAATTGTAGCTTGCGATCGCCAGGGAGTATTGGCTTTGTTTAATCGCGCTACTCAAGAATTTCATGGACTGCCACAAGCAGCAATTACTGCTACTGACTGGAGCGAACACTACGATCTCTATCATAGTGATGGCAAAACATTGATGAAACCAGAAGACATTCCTCTGTTTCGCGCTCTACAAGGAGAATCAGTACGCAATGTTGAAATGATTATCAAACCCAAAAACGCTAAAACGCGCTATATTCTGGCAAGTGGCGACCCAATTATTACAGCTACGGGAGAAAAATTGGGTGCAGTGGCAGCAATGCGAGATATCAGCGATCGCCTCGAGATAGAACGCGCTCTAAAAGATAGTCAAATTCGTTTTAATGGTGCCTTTCAACAAGCAGCAGTAGGTATGGCGATCCTTTCGCTAGAGGGAAGGTGGTTAGAAGCAAATCCTGCCTTGTGTAATATTATTGGTTACACTCAGGCAGAATTAACTCAGACAACTTTTCAAAAGCTTACTCACCCAGAAGATTTGCCGCGTGACTTAGAATATACTCGCCAGCTATTGTCTGGAGAAAGGGTTAGCGTCATGGTAGAAAAACGCTATTTGCACAAACAGGGATATCCAGTATGGCTTAACATTAGCACTTCGATAATGCGTAACGAACAAAACGAGCCGCTTTATTTTGTGTCGTTGTTCCAGAATATTACCGAAGCCAGACAAACTCTTCAAGCATTAGAAGAAAGTGAAAAACGCTATCGAACAATTGCCGACAATTCTAGCGATTTAATTTCCATTCAATCTCCAGAAGGAATTTTCTTGTATGTTTCTCCTGCTTCTAGAGCAACTTTAGGTTATCAGCCAGAGGAAATGATCGGAAAATCAATTTATGATTTTCTTCATCCCGAAGATGCCCTTTTACTTACAGAAACTCCCAACAAAATCGAACAATATTCCGAGTTTTACACCTACACCTATCGATTCCGCGATCGAGACGGCAGCTATATTTGGCTGGAAACTACCAACCGTAGCCTTTATCGCCCTAATAGCCAAACTATTGCCGAGATTGTCTCTATATCGCGTAACGTTAGCGACCGCATATTAGCCGAAGTAGAAATTGCCGAACTCAATCAACAGCTAGAGCAAAGAGTCCAACGGCGCACCGCACAGTTAGAAGCAGCAGATCGCCAAAAAGATTTGTTACTAATTCGAGAGCGAGAAGCGCGAACCGAAGTAGAACAAGTAAAGCAAAAAATCGAGCTTTATGCCGATATTGTTAACAATATTCAAATTGGAATTATGGTTTGGCGGTTAGACAACCCTCAAAACCCCAATAGTTTCAAGCTAATCGATCTCAATCCCGCTGCCGCAAGACTCTCGATGTGTGACGTCAGCCCGACTGTCGATTGCTATGTGGCGGAGTGTTTTCCGCGTTTGGTCGAACTAAAAATTCCTGAAGCCTGTGTTGAAGTTATTGAAACTCAGCAGGTGCGAGACTTAGGAGAAGTAACCAACCTCAATGACTGTGTGAGCGATTTAACATTTAACCTTCAAGCTTTTCCCCTACCCAATCGTTTAGTAGGTTTAATTTTAGAAGATATTACCCAACGCCAACAAACACAAATAATGCTGCAAGCTAGAGCTACAGAGCTAACAAAGATTAACGCCATGCTCTTAAAAACCACAGCGCAGCTGGAAAAACGCAATCAGGAATTAGATCGCTTTGCCTATGTTACCTCTCACGATCTCAAAGCACCACTGAGAGCTATTGCTAATCTTTCGCAGTGGATTGAAGAAGATTTAGCAGACAAATTAACCGAAGACACGCGCCATCAAATGAATCTGTTAAGAGGTAGGGTTCAGCGTCTGGAAAATTTAATTAATGGTTTACTGGCATATTCTCGTATTGGTAGAGATAGGTCGAAGCCAAAAACTATAGATGTAACTGCTTTACTGCAAAAAATTATTCGACTCATACAACTTCCTTCGGGCTTTACAGTCGAAATTGACGATAATATGCCTACTGTAGTTTCCGAATACATACCATTACAGCAAGTATTTACCAATTTAATTAGTAATGCGATCGCCCATCACCATCGTTCGACAGGAAAAGTGTCAATCTCGGTCAGCGATTGCGGTCAGTTTTATCGCTTTAGCGTCAGTGATGATGGTCCTGGTATTAATTCCGATTATCACGAAAAGATTTTTGGCATTTTTCAAACTCTCGAAGCTCGCGATCGCAAAGAAGCTACGGGAATTGGCTTATCAATTGTTAAAAAAGCCGTCGAAGAAAGAGGAGGAGAAATTGAAGTAGAATCGGAACTCGGTAACGGTAGTACTTTTCATTTCACCTGGCGCAAATCAGTTTATTAAACTAAATCGAGCGATAATTATGGAAGAACGAGTAATTAATATTTTGCTGGTCGAAGATGATGAAGTAGATATCATGAACGTCAAACGCGCTTTCAAAAAAAGCAATATCTATAATCCTTTATATATTGCCAATAACGGTATTGAAGCTCTAGAAAAGCTAGGAGCGATTCAAGGTCATCAAGAAGTTATTCCTTCCAATCGCCGCCTGATTTTACTCGATCTCAATATGCCCAAAATGAACGGTTTGGAATTTCTGCACAAACTTAGAGAACATCCCGAACTAAAGCTAACACCTGTTATAGTTTTGACAACTTCTGACGAAGATCGCGATCGCGTAGAAGCATATAATCTTAACGTAGCAGGCTATATTCTCAAGCCTGTTACCTTTGGCAATTTTGCCGAAGTAATGGTTGCTTTAAATAAATACTGGACTTTGTGCGAAATGCCCTAACCAGTTTGATATTTAACTGTAAAATCGACAACCAATCTCAATCAAACAAACGCTCCACTGTAGTTAATGGATGAAAATATCAAGATATTAATAGTAGATGATGATGAAGTAGACCGTATGGCGGTACGACGGGCTTTACAAAAAGGTAGTTTAAACATAACTTTATGCGAAGCCGAAAATAGTGCTGCGGCTTTAGAAAAACTATTTTCAACCCCAAACAATCAAAATTTTGATGTCATCTTGCTCGATTATTATTTGCCAGATAGCAATGGACTAAACCTGATCGAACAAATAAACGAATTGAATCTATCAATACCTTTGATAGTACTTACAGGACAAGGAGATGAAGAAATTGCTGTCGAAATAATGAAAGCTGGAGCCGCCGATTATCTATCAAAATCTCGGGTTTCTCCCCAAAGCTTGATTCAAACTATTAGTAGTGCTATCCGAATTAACCGCGCTGAGAAAGCCGCAAAACTAGCAAATCAACGCTTGAGAGCCACAAACGAGCTATTAATGCAAAAAAATCGAGAACTGAAACTACAGCAGCAGCAAATCCAACTACAAAACATTCAGCTACAGGAAGCTTCTCGCCTTAAATCCGAGTTTTTGGC
Organism: Myxosarcina sp. GI1; assembly: GCF_000756305.1. Taxonomy (NCBI): domain Bacteria; kingdom Bacillati; phylum Cyanobacteriota; class Cyanophyceae; order Pleurocapsales; family Pleurocapsaceae; genus Myxosarcina; species Myxosarcina sp. GI1. Next base: position 355,161 of record NZ_JRFE01000014.1, on the reverse strand, counting down.
AACCATGTCTCACGAATTGAGAACCCCGATGAATGCCATTATGGGTTTTTCTCAACTGTTACTACGTCAGTATCCCGATCCTTTAAGCGAACAACAGCTAAATATAGTTGGTCGAATTTTTAATAATAGCCAAAACTTATTAGAAATGATCAATGAACTGTTGGATTTTTCTAAAATCGAGGCAGGTAAATTCGAACTAAACTTTCGCGAATTCGATCTAGATAAATTAGTTTGTCTGACCGTCGAAGAACTACGTTCGTTGGCAGTGCAAAAGAAGATCGAGCTAAAAACAGATATTAATTTAAATAACCCTACAGTGTTTCAAGACTATAGTTGTTTAAAAAGAATTCTCATTAACTTGTTATCTAATGCCATTAAATTTACCAATCAAGGTGGTGTACGGGTCAAAGTATGGGAGTTTGAAAGTGAGAACAAAATAGCTATAGCGGTGGAAGATACGGGTATAGGTATTGAAAAAGATAATTTTAAACGTATTTTTGAAGCTTTTCGCCAAGCAGATCAATCTATCTCTCGCGCTCATACTGGAACTGGTTTGGGATTAGCAATTACCGACTCATTAACCAAAATGCTACAGGGTACGATAACTCTCGAAAGCGAAGTGGGAGTTGGTTCGGTTTTTTGTGTCAAAATCCCTCGTAAGGCTTATGTTTGACAGCAGACAGTATTTTAGAATTGATTGATAATAATCTTTTATAAAACTTTTTTATATGTCTTCTGCTGTAGCTTTAAAAAAAGATCGGATTCTTGCTGTCGATGATACCCCCGATAATTTATTTTTATTTAAATTAGCTTTAGAACAAGAAGGATACGAAGTTTGCCTGGTTGACAATGGCTTAAAAGCTCTAGAGACAATTAAGCAATCTCCTCCCGATTTAATTTTACTCGATGTAATGATGCCAGGAATTGACGGTTATGAAGTAACAAAGCAAATTCGTCAAGACCGCAACTTACCTTTTATTCCTATTTTGTTGATTAGTGCCTATCAAGAGACTAGCGTTATTCAAGGATTAGATGCTGGAGCAGATGAATTTATTCGCAAACCAATTCAAATTGATGAATTACAGGCAAGAGTCCGTTCGCTACTGCGTCTCAAACAAACCATCGATCAGCGTGAAAATTTTGTTTCTTGTTTGACACACGACCTGCGTACACCGTTGGTTGCAGCCAACAGAATGCTTAGTCTGATGCAGCAAGAAGTTTTTGGTACTATTACTAATGAGATGAAAGAAGCTATTGCAAATATTAATAACAGTAATGAAAATTTGCTAAAAATGTTAAATACATTATTAGAAGTATATCATTACGAAGTAGGTAGAAAAATTCTCAGCTTTATCGAATTCGATTTATCGGAGTTAGTAGAAGAAGTAGTAGTAGAACTTAAGCCTCTAGCAGCAGAAAAAAATTTAGAAATAAAATTAGAGATATTACCTAATACTAGTATTAAAGGCGACCGTCTAGAATTAAGACGTGTTTTGTCTAATTTGATTGGTAACGCAATTAAGTTTACCGACAGAGGTTATGTTGCTATTGCCCTGCAAACTACAGACAAAAACGTTGTTATCAAAATAGAAGATACGGGCATTGGTATTCCCAAGTCAGAGCAAAAAGCCATTTTCCAACGTTTTCAACAAGGCAATCATCGTCGCTCTGGTAAAGGCTTGGGTTTATATTTGTGCGAGCAAATAATAAATACTCACGAAGGAACTATTGAAGTAGAATCAGAAGTAGATAAAGGAACTACTTTTACTATTAAGCTTCCTTTATGACTGCATACGAGAATATTAGTTAGCAGTATTTATAGCAATCCTTAGTCATATTAGGTACATTTCGATTCTGTCAGGCAAGAGGAGGATGCGAGTTTTGAGGGAACCTCAAAACTTCTAGCCATCCGTGCAAAAGGCAATTTGTTCTAAGTTTAAATTAGTACCTCACCTATTCAAGAACCGCTATATCAAAAATTAAATTAAAGTTTTGTCTATAAATATCGGTTATTTTCAGGAATTTATTGGAGAAATAGCAGCATTGAGTGCTGCTTTTTTGTGGGCAGCTGCTTCCATAATTTACAGTCGCCTGGGATTAAAAATTTCACCATTACAGCTTAATGTCTATAAAGGTATTATTGCGATCGCACTATTAGTAATAACTCTGATAGGGCAGAAAGCGACGTTTGACAATATAGCTTTATATCCTTTGCTCATGCTATCGGTTAGCGGCGCGATCGGAATTGGCTTAGGCGATACTGCCTATTTTGCGGCTTTAAATATTTTGGGCGCGAGACGCACCTTATTGTTAGAAACATTGTCTCCCCCTATAGGCGCGCTGCTTGCCTTAATTTTTATGAGCGAACAGTTATCATCTAGTGCTTGGTGTGGAATTATACTCACTCTTGGCGGTATCGTTTGGGTAATTAGCGAACGCACTCCGATTGCCACGAAGAAAAGTATAAAGATGAAAGCAGGAATTATTTATGCAATTTTAGCGGCAGTCGCTCAAGCCTTTGGTGCAGTAATCTCTCGTTTTGCGTTGTTACAGTCCGATATCAGTCCTCTAACTAGTGCATTGGTACGTTTGCTGGCAGGTACTGCAATCGTTTGGCTGCTTTGGTTAGTTACCAACCGCCGACAAACTGGTTTGACTAGATCGCTATTAATTAAAAGCAATTTAAGCATAACCAATTGGAGTGCAGTAGCGATCGCAGCTTTTAGCGGTACCTATTTAGGCATTTGGTTACAGCAAACGTCATTAAAATATGCACCTACAGGTATTGCTCAAACTTTATTAGCTACAAGTCCTTTGTTTGTTCTACCAATAGTAGCTTTTATGGGTGAAAAAATTAGTTGGCGTTCCGTTTTGGGAGTTTTCATTTCTTTAGGAGGAGTGGCATTCTTGTTTATTAATGTCAACTAGTTAGATCTTCGGTCGAATTTACAAACACCAAGTAACTACAACCATTGATAGATTAGGGTCTAATATTCGTTACAAAACTTGACAAAGACTGAAAAGTTAGTTAGTATGTAAATGTGGATGAGGTCAAACAAATTATTTTTATCTCGTTTCCCATCTACAGAACCTTGAAAATTTAATACATAACGCAATAATTCACACAATATGACAACTACACTAAGAACTCGCGAAAATCGCAGTGCTTGGGAGAACTTTTGTCAGTGGGTAACCAGCACCAACAACCGCATTTACATCGGTTGGTTCGGTGTCTTGATGATTCCCACCCTCCTAGCAGCAACCACCTGTTTCCTAATCGCCTTCGTCGCAGCACCGCCTGTAGACATCGACGGCATTAGAGAACCAGTAGCAGGTTCATTACTGTACGGTAACAATATCGTATCGGGAGCAGTAGTACCAAGCTCAAACGCAATTGGACTACACTTCTATCCCATCTGGGAAGCAGCCTCATTAGATGAGTGGCTGTACAACGGCGGACCTTATCAGCTAATCGTCTTCCACTTCCTAATCGGAGTCTTCTCCTACTTAGGACGTCAGTGGGAACTATCCTACAGACTAGGAATGCGTCCTTGGATCTGCGTAGCATATTCTGCACCAGTATCGGCTGCCACAGCAGTATTCCTAATCTATCCTTTAGGACAAGGAAGCTTTTCTGACGGAATGCCATTAGGTATTTCTGGTACGTTTAACTTCATGTTCGTGTTCCAAGCCGAACACAACATTCTGATGCACCCCTTCCACATGTTAGGTGTAGCAGGCGTATTCGGTGGAGCATTATTCTCTGCCATGCACGGTAGTTTGGTAACCTCTTCTTTGGTAAGAGAAACAACCGAAACCGAGTCACAGAACTACGGTTACAAATTCGGACAAGAAGAAGAAACCTACAACATCGTAGCCGCACACGGTTATTTTGGTCGCTTGATTTTCCAATATGCGTCTTTCAACAATAGCCGCAGCCTACACTTCTTCTTAGGAGCGTGGCCTGTAATCGGTATTTGGTTCACCGCAATGGGAATCAGTACGATGGCGTTCAACTTGAACGGTTTCAACTTCAACCAGTCGGTAATGGATTCTCAAGGAAGAGTTGTAAACACTTGGGCAGACGTACTCAACAGAGCCAACCTTGGTTTTGAGGTAATGCACGAGCGTAATGCACACAACTTCCCCTTAGACCTTGCCAGTGCCGATGCTACTCCTGTAGCACTCTCTGCTCCTAGCATTAACGGCTAATCAAAAAGTTTAACTAACTCGTTCATCGAGTTTTAAAAAAGGCGTTCTCATCTTGTTAAATGGGAACGCTTTTTGCTTAGATAAGCATTTAATGTCAATTTTTAGCCAATCTTAGACGAGGATAATCCAACCCATGCTTTTAATAGATACACTTTTAATCGGTGTAATTGCGCTCGCAGTTTATAAAGAGAAAACCGCAAATGCCGAGCAAGCAGAGCTTATTACAGTTCCTGTAAGCGACGAGGAAAAAGCTCAAAAGATAAATGACTAAACAATGCTCTCCAGTGATGGGGGGTATTTTTTTTGCCAGATTTTACTATTATCACAATTTTTATCGAACTTAGTTATGAATTGCTCTTTAAGTTACCTAACATTAAAGAGTTGAGTAGAGCCATTTACTCAAGAAATTTACAACAGTCGAGCAGTGGATAGTTGGCTAAAATCTCCAAATCTACAGATTGCAACAGGCTTTTCCATTCAGCCGCATAATTTTGGCGATCGCTGCCAGGATTAGCCAGGCTAAGTTCTGCCAAGTTAGTCACTGCATCGTGCCATATTCCTTTTTTAGCGTAAAATGCAGCCTTTTCTATAGCAGTTAGCTGCTCTAAGCGATCGCCAAATTCCCAATTTAAATTAGTCCGCTCGATCCATCCTTCAACAAAATGTAATTTTGCTGGCTGTTGCGGGTTACATTTGACTCGTACTTTTAGAAACCAATGATACATTTTTGGTTGGTTAGTTTGGCTGATTTTTAAAGATGGAGCGTGATGTTTGGTAGCAATGCTGATAATACCAGGAGTTTCGGGTATGGTTAATAAATTACGGTATATTGTTTTACTAGGTTGTTGAGACTCATCTTTGAGAACGAACTCCATTGACGAAATCTCCCTGTGCTTGAAAGGAATTAAAAACCAAAAAGTAGGATATTCAGAGGTTGTTAACCCCCAAACTTTAGTGACTGGAATAGTTTCTTCTTTATTTAAATGAATTGTTTGTTGATAACTTGGAACTAATGCTGTTAAAGGTTGCTCGCTATTAATACATCCGCGACTTGCAGCTTCACCGCGATCGCCTGCTGCACTACGGTCTGGTGGTGGAGGTGGGGGAACAAATTCGATTGATTTGCTACTAACAATAACTGACTCTGCCAATAGTTTTGAAGAGCGAGCAATCCCAGCCACGATAGTTATGATAACTAAGGTGGTAATTAGTTTAAAAGTCCGCCAATAGTTGTTGGTAATCATCATAAAATTGAGCTATCAAAAACTTTTAAAACTTTGTATTAATTATTATCGATAGTAAACAAAATAGCTCTTTTCTTTATTTTAAATAATTTAGTTTAAATAAAAAGCTCACTATAACTTAACTTAACTTAGGGTTTTTGCTATTTGCTAGAAAGACTGCCGTACATATAGCACTACCGCTCACAGCTAAAAATGCAGGAACTAAAGGAATCCATAAAGCAAATATAATTAATAAAATCAGACTAGCACCAGATAAAATCAGTAATACTCCTCCAACACCTATTATTAAATAATTAGGCTGCCGCAAATACCAAGCTAATAAACTACCAATTAAAGACCAACTCCATATCCAAAAGATTTCATACCAGATCGACCAAGTTTGTAATAAAGGTCTTCTATCCATAGCAGCATTAATAAGTTGGCTAACCATTTGAGCTTGCAATACTACTCCTGGAATGATTTTGGGTTTTCCATTGTCAGTGTAGGGAGTTAAAGAATAATCGCGAAAGCTCTCTGCTGTCGTACCAATTAGAACTATGCGGTCTTTAATTGCCGAATCGTTTAGTTTTCCCGCCAAAAAATCACCCAAAGATATTTGTGGAGCGATCGCTTCTAGGGAAGGTGAAGCTCGATAATTGAGTAAGATTTGATGACCTAAAGCATCAATTCCTTGATATCCTCCAGTATGTGATTCCAGGGGTTTAAAGGTTAGTTTTCCTAGTTGCCATGCGCCTTCAGAGGTAAATTTAAGTTCGATGCCTTGGTTGTAGAGATAGCGTAAAGCAAGTTGAACACTTAAAGAGTAAGAAGTATTACAAACAGAAGCAAGAGGAGTTAAAGCTAAATAATGACGACGCACCACATTATCTGAATCTAGAAGAATATTACTAAAACCTAGATTATTTTTGGAAACTTCTGGAGGTGGAGCAACACCCGATATACCCGCGCGAGGATTGCTAACTTTACAGACACTTACTAGGGAACTGCTGTTTTTCAATAATTTGTCTAGTTCGGAATCTTCTTCATCCACTGGATAATCCCGATAGATGTCTAACCCAATCACTGCTGGTCGAGCTTGTTCTAATTGTGTTAACAGCCGAGCAAGAGATTTATCTGATAGAGAACCTCGCGGTTTTTCCGATTGTTGGTTTCGTACATCTTCTTCTGTTATGGCTACAATTAAAAGGCGCGGATCGGGTTTTTCCGAAGGACGTAATTGCAATAAGCGATCGAACGCTTTTAATTCTAGAGATTGCAAGAAACCAAAATATCTTGTCCCCATTACTAACCCAAACATCAGGGTGCTTACTATTAGGATTGCTGAAAAACTAAATAAGTTTATTTTCTTTTTATTGGGAGTAAATTTGACTAAAACTTGAGTTGAATTGAGTATAGGTTTGCTATTATACAGTTCTTGCCAAATTAAAGGTACTTCCGCAGGATTTTGACAGATAACAGGCAACCAACTAGCACAAGGATATTGACTCTCTACACCCTGTAATCGCTCTCTTGCTTCTCGCACGGCTAAATAACAAGAAGTTCCCTGAGAGTATGCCTGTAAAAAATATTTGGAAAACTGATGTGCTACCTTGTCAGGAACTGGTTCTCGCATGACAATAATTTGAGGAATTTGTAGGGGTGCAAACTCCCGTGCTAATCCTAAGCCATCACAAGAGTTAAAAATAGCTAATTGTAAACCTCTTGCAACTGCTTTTTTTAGGGCATACTTTAATTGAGTTATAGTTAGACTCTCAGTTTGATTGATATAAATTTTGCCAGCATTCTTTAGTTCTTGAGTAGAACTATGTCCTGCAAAGAATAAAATCTGCCAATGCTGTTCCCAAAATCGGTCATTAATTTCTTGACGTTCTGGTTCTACTAAAAAAGTAATATCAACATTAGGTAAACGTTCGAGAATGGCTCTGTCAGTTTTGGTATCAATTCCCTGACTATTACCCAAAATAGCTAATATCTTGATTTTTTCGCCAATGTATGCTTTTCTATCCGCCTGTTCGTATACAGAAGAACTTAAAGCTATTTCTGCTTTGGGATATTGTTCTAATAAATCCCAAAGCTGCCAGGGTAGTTGTTGTATTTGAAAATCTTCAGTTTGTAATAGGATGCGAATGCTATCTTCTGGAGAGAGCTTTTCTAAAAATTTCTCACGAATGGGACGAAAAGAATCTGCTGCCAGCCAATTGTTGAAATGTGTGTTAAAAATATTTGCGGCTTGCTGACATTCTTCTATGGTATTGGCGGCAAGAGTTTGTTTGGGTAAACCAATGGGGCGAGATGCCAACTTTAGATTACGGTAAATAGTTTGCCAATAACGGTAATGATAGATAATTTCTGGATAGGCAGGTAAATTACCTGTAATTTCAACGCTAGGGCGAGTATATTCTTCTCCAATTTGCAGAGTTACGGGAAAACCAGTTTTTAAGGTTTCTTCTCCTAATTTTAAAACAACTAACTTGTTCACCGAGCCTTTCCTCAAACTGCGATCGCGCCTAACTAAAATTTACAGCGAATTGGTTTATGTACGCTCTGTAGTTTGTAGTTATTTAACATTGGTGGAGAGCGAGTTCTGTAGCATTTACTTGCAGCATTACTTTAGGTATCAGCGTGAATTCACCATAATCAATTAAATCGTCAATTCCAATTAAATTAAAAACAGCTTCTACGAATAACCAACATAAGATTTTAAAAATTATTTTTTCCCATTGAGTATTCATGGTTTCCCTCCTTAGTGGCAATTCAACCCTGTATATCTATTGAGATGAAATTGCACGTTAGCTAAAAATAAATAATTCGTAGATGCAAATTTTTATTGTTTTAATCTGATATTTTTCTCTACGACAATTTCGAGTTTTTATGCAGAGTTAGGAGAGAAGTTTTTGAATAAAGCCCGTCCGAGACAAAATAAACTATTCCTCCTCTAGCATCAGCCGGGGAATAGTTTACTTTAATAGATATGGCTTTTATTCGCTTTTTTTAAGCTTAGGACTGACTAAGTATGTATTTTTCATAATGTCAGACAACTAATCTTATTAGACTTCGTAAAATTCATATCTTCTTCCTGGATTCAACTCCGTAGCAATTTCTTGCGATCCTGGTAACAAGAGACTCAGATCGTGTTTTACTATAGCTTTCGGGTTTTGACCTAGAAAATTTTGAACCGCATTTGGAGCAATGGAAAGATTTGAGCCAGCGTTAGGTGCATCAAAGTCCAAACCAAAATTCAAATTGTAGCCCGTGCCATTTGTTATTTGAAGAACTGTCGGGTTGGGTTGAGCTTGAATCTGACTAGCTTTAAATGCTAATGGTGCCGCTGCCCTAGCTGGACCAACATCTCTAATTAGAATAGTAAACTGTCCTCCCTCAATCATTGCTCCTTCTTTTGGTGTTAATTCGGTAAATAATTCTTCGTTTGCCGTAATTTTGTCAATATTAGACATGGTTTTGTCTCCTATTTACTTGTTAACTATGAGTTTTGATTCCACCTTTTACGACGGCTTAAAGTTTTTATGCAGCATAAGCAGGCAATTTTGTTTTGTTACAGATATCGATCGCAGGTTTATCTAGTAAGGCATAGATTTATAATTGAAATTACATACATCTCAAAAGCAGCGATTATTCCATGCAACGCCGAGAAGATACAGTGGAAATTTTTTCTACCTTTATCAAATTTGAAGTAGATCGATTTGGTGGCTGGATAAGAGATCCTAAATTGCGGCGGAGTATGACAACTAGTTTGCAACAGATACCCGATCGCCAGTCTAAAAATTTTTGGGCATTATACTGGCATAAAGTCTGGCAAACTCAACCAAATCTAAACTATCTAGCTGCTTCTCATATTGCTGCTTATTTACAAGAAGATTGCTACTGGGCAGTAAAAAAATTTACGCTTAATGTTTCTGGTCATTCTTCTCTAGCAGACTATTTTCAGATTGCGATCGCACATATACCTAAAATTCTGAAAAACTTTAATCCTCAATACAGTCCCTATTTAAAAAGCTACGCCGAATTATCCTTTAAGCACGTTATTAAAGATCTGTTGAGAGTGCGAAAAGAAGCAGATATATGTTCTGATTGGTCTTTATTACACAAACTAAGCCGTAAGCGACTGATAAAATCATTGCAATACATGGGTTTTGATAGTCAAACTATTGAATGTTATCTATTGGCTTGGGAATGCTACTGCGAATTTCATTCTGTCGATCGTCAAAGAACTCGAAAGCTTATCAAACCAGACGCTGATACGGCAAAAGCGATTGCAGAACTTTATAATTCAGAACATTTGAGCCGTTTGGGCAAAAATACTTCAGCAATAAATTCACAAACTCTAGAAAAGTGGTTGTTAGCTTGCGCTAGAGCTGCCCGTAATTTACTTTATCCCCAAATTGTCTCGGCAGATACTCCGATAAAAGATGAAGGCAATACAAGCTTATTAGATATGATGCCTGACGATAAATCGATTTCTCTACTTACTCAAGCGATCGAGCGAGAAGAAACGGCAAGTTCACAAAACTATCAAACACGGTTAAATCGAGCATTAAATGATGCGATCGCTGCTTTAAAACCAGAAGCACGACAATTATTACAGGTTTACTATGGTAAACAGCTTACACAAACTGAAGTTGCTAAGCAGCTAAATCTCAAGCAGTATCAAGTTTCTCGCCGTCTCAGCAGTATTAAAAAATCATTGTTAATAACTTTAACTAAATGGAGTCAGCAAACTTTGCATATTTCTCTTGGATCGGACGTAATAGAAAAAGTTAATTCAAGCTTGGAGGAATGGCTCAGATATCATTACCACCAAAATCAGGTCGAATAATTGTTTTACAGACATAGTAGGAAAAGCCTATCTTGCCCCTAACTTAAATTCCGATCGCTTTATTAACCGAAAATACCTATGTTTGACTATCCTACTCATACAATCTATTCAGAACATCTTTACTTAGAAAATCCTGATGCCATAGAAATTACCGAACACGCTTATTCTACCGCTGGTGGCGATCGCCGTGCTTGGCTCAATCAACTTTGCTTGCAAGCATTTTTACCCTGGTTTCGAGAAGAAATTGCCTCCGATGCCCGACTAGCTTACAGCATCGATACCCTACCGAGTTTTTGGGAAGTGGTAAATGGTACGGCAATTACTTTTGAGAACTATCGTTTAATATTAATCCCTACTTTGGCGATCGATAATTATGAATTGCGCGTACCTCAAGAATGGCTAGATATTCCCGAATGGATTGCTGATTATTATGTAGCAGTGCGAGTACAGCCCGATGATGATTGTATTGAAATTTATGGTTATACAACTCATTACCAGTTAAAAACTCAAGGACTTTACGATTGGCGCGATCGCACTTACAGTTTAGAAAGTGACGATTTAATTCAAGACCTTAATGTACTCTGGGTAACACATCAAACTAGTTCTGTAGGCATATTACGGGCTGAAGTCGAGTCATTATCTGCTGTTTCATCCATCCAGGCAGAAAACCTGCTAGAAAGATTGGGTAATCCCGAACTCAAATTTCCTCGTTTGGCTATACCTTTTTCACTATGGGGTGCATTACTGGCGCGAGATAACTGGCGTAAAAGTTTATTTCAACTGCGTCAAGGCATATCTATAAGCTGGTCAATTCCTCAATGGTTGCAAACAGGAGTTGATAACTTGGCGCAACAGTGGGGCTGGTCGAGAAAAGAATTAACTATCGCACCTGTAGGAATGCGAAGTATAGAGACGGTTACGGGTGTATCCCGACAATTAACTATTGCAGGTAATTCTTATGAATTAATAATTTTTCCCACTACTAAAGAAAATAACTTAGTTTGGCGATTTGAATTACAAAGTACGGTTTCAGAACAACAAATTCCTGTAGGTTTTAAACTGCGCTTGCTAACAGAAGCTTTGCAACCTTTTGAAAATAATGAAGATATTGCGATCGCGCCCGTGGACTTACTTTATTTAGAAGTAATGTTAGAACCAGGCGAAGGTTTGGTGTGGGAAACTGAGCCAGAAGCAAATAACTATCGACAAGAAACTATACGTTTTTAATATTAAGAAAAATTAAAGTGAATCAAAATTTTTCCGATATTTTAAAAATTTAATAAATAAAAAATAAGAAAAGTTACTTTTTTTGTTCGGATTTATCAAAAAATATTATTCGACCAAAATAATTGTTTGCCAACTGATTACAAAAAGCAACATAAATTCACATTTAATCAAATAACATTAGTAACAATTTAGTATACAAAAAAAATCAAGCATTATAAGATTATTTTGTCGATTGGGTTAATTTTACAAAAAATCTCAGAAACTTGTTTTTTAAGCAAGGTCTAATAATAAAACACTGAACCAAAAAGCTTTTAATAATTAAGTCTACAATACACGGTTCGCCGATCGAGCAGAATAAAACCTCCTATTGAATACTTATAAATAAGGAGAAATAAAATTATGGGAAGAGGTAAAGGCGGTAAGTCAACAGGAAGTAGGAGTACTAATTTTAGTGTAGAATACGATTTTCAAGTATTTACATTGCAGTCAAATGACAAACCACTTAATACTACTACTATTGGAAAAATTACGACCTTTAAAAAAGCGATCGAAAATTTCAATGGTACATTTGAAGATTTGCCTGCTGGAGGAAAGGAATTTCAAATTAATCTTGACAATAAACCCGATGACCCTGACGATGATAGTCCTACCGACATTGTTATTAAAAAACCTGGTTTAACTCTGGATTTACAAGCAAGATTTGTTAAAAAAAATGATCCCTTTACTCGTTTTGATGGCGAACTAGTAATACCAAGTGATGGTGCCGAAGGTGTTGAAGGCGGATTTCCCTTGAATGATGAATTAGATGGTGAAGATAATAATGAATTAAACCCAAGAATAGAGTATAAAATTGGCAATACATTTAGCAACGATAAAGGAGATATAACTGAGCTTGTTTTATTGATTGAAGGAGAAACGAGTACTGATGTAAGTGGAAATACAAAGCTTGTAGTAAATAATAGTATTTCAATTGATGTCGAGAAAGCCACAACCGATATAAATTATATAGTTGAAAAAAATTTATTAGGTTCAATTAATGGCATTCGCGTAAGTGGGCAAAAATTCGACGATAAAGATACAATTGTTTCCACTGAAGCAAAACTTACTAATAGCAAATTTGTTCCCTCTGAAGAAGATAACTCTGTTAGCAATAAAGTTATCTTTGGTACCAAGCAAGACGATATTATTAAAGGTTTTGATGGTGAAGATATTCTTTTTGGTCGCGGTGGAAATGACAAACTGTATGGAGGTGTTGGGAAAGACAAACTATGGGGAAATAACGGAGACGACCTTTTAGAAGGAGGTGCTGGTGACGATCGACTATGGGGAAATAAAGGAGACGATCTTCTAAGAGGTGGAAAAGGTAACGATATCTTACGGGGAAATGCTGGAAATGATACCTTTGTTTTAGCAGCAGAAGAAGGAAGCGATACAGTCAAAGACTTTCAATTAGGAGTAGACAAAATTGGTTTAGCTGATGGTTTGACCTTTGCCAATTTAACTTTTGCCGATAAAAATATTGTTTTCGGTACGCAAACTTTAGCCACTCTCAATATTTCTGTCGCCTCTCTTACCGCATCTGATTTTCAAGAAATTTATTTTTAATTGCTTGAAATACGTCGTTAAGAATAACTTGAAAATCACTCCCAAGCATCAAAAAATTTATCTCAGCAACACCAAGTTTTTACAAGAAATAAATAGTGGAGCTACTCATGATAAATAAAACATATTGTTTGTTTATATCGGGAATTACAGTATTGGGATGTTTAACATCTGTTCCTGTTTGGGCGCAAATTTTACCCGACACCACCCTTCCAGAAAGTTCCTTAGTAGCTCCTCTTCAAGATGGCAAAATTGAAATTAATAGAGGTACTGTCAGAGGTAGCAATTTGTTTCATAGCTTTAAAGAGTTTTCCGTACCTGCTGATATTGAAGCATCTTTTAATAATGCCGATACGATTACGAATATTCTTTCCAGAGTTACTGGAGGTAATATATCCGATATTCAGGGTGTAATTGGTGCTGTAGGTGAAGCGAACTTATTTCTAATTAACCCCGCAGGTATTGTTTTTGGGCAAGGGGCGAGCTTGAATATTGGTGGTTCGTTTATAAGTAGCACTGCTGACAGTCTGGTTTTTTCTAATGGTTTTGAATATAGTGCCACCGCTCCTCAAACTCCTCCATTATTGACAATTAATGCACCCATCGGATTAAATTTCGGAGCTAATCCAGAAGCTATTACCAATAAGTCTATTTTCGATCTTAATAATTTAGTTGGATTAAGAGTACCAGCAGAAAAAACTTTATCCTTAATTGGTGGAGATGTATTAATTGAAGGAGGTTTTTTAACTACTGAAGAAGGAAGGATTGAACTAGGCAGCGTTGCAGGAAATAGTACCGTTAATATCATACCTGTAGCTAAAGGTTTTGATTTCGCCTACGAAGAAGCCGAAAATTTTCAAGATATTAGTTTATCGGGTGCTGCTTTTGTTAACAGTTTTGGCGAAAATACTGGCGATATTCAAGTTCAAGGCAAAAATATCACTCTGATTGAAGGTAGTGAAATTAATATTGATAATACAAGTGGTCAGGCTGCGAATTTACATATCGTAGCATCTAATTCTGTAAAATTGGAGCAGACTCCAAACGATAACTTTCCAACTTTTATAATCAATAACGTCCTCGATGACGCTACAGGTGAAAAAAGTAAACTAACAGTAGAAACAAATCGATTGGAAATACAAGGAGGGCAGATAGGTACAATTACTTATGGTAGTGGTAGAGGAGTCAATTTAGAGATTGAAGCTACTGATATAGAACTAAAGTATAATGATGTCGATGCTTTACTCTTAGCTCAAGTTGAAACTGATGCTACAGGTAAAGGTGGCAACATCAGCATAAATACTAACAAACTCACAATAAAAAATGGAGGACAAATATCAACCACTACCTTTGGTGCGGGTGATGCAGGAGATTTGTTGGTTAATGCTCTGGAATCTATTGAACTAGTTGGAACGATACCTAAAAATAATACTACTCCTGAAAGTAAAATAGATAATCCTAGCGGATTAGGTGCAGACGTAGCCGCAGAAACTACAGCAACAGGTAACGGTGGCGATCTAACCGTTAATACTCCTAGTCTTATAGTTAGAGATGGAGCCCAGATAGGTACAACGGCACAAAACAGTGGTAACGGCGGTAAATTAACTATTAATGCTTCCGACTCTATTTTATTAACTGGATTTTCTCCACTAGCAGAATTTCGCGGAAAAGGGCTAAGTGGTATTTTTGTCTCAGTCGAGCCATCTATTCCAGCCAAGTCAGGAGCAATATCTCCTACTACTGGTAGTGGAGGTACATTAGATCTTACTACCAAAAAATTAATTGTGGAAAAGGGCGCAGTTATCTCTGCTGATACTTTTAGTGTCGGTGAAAGTGGCAATGCCAATATTAATGTCGATCAATTAGTTGTGCGTGACGGTAGCGAGATTCGCGCTGCTTCGCTGATTGGAAAAGACGCGCCAGATCCAGATAGTCAAAGAGGTGCGGGTGGTATTTTAAATATTAACGCTTCAGATTCTATCGAGATTATTGGTACTGGAGAGATTAATGGCGAACAAGTTGACAGTAGCCTAGTAACTCTTGGTGAAAGTACGGGAGAAGCAGGAAATATTGCTGTTAATGCTGGCTCTGTTTTGTTAACCGATGGAGGAAAAATTGATGCTGAGACTATATCTGGTGAAGGTGGTAATATCGATCTACAGATTACCAAAGATTTAACTTTACAGAATAATAGCTTTATTTCTGCTCGCGCACTTGAAGAAGCTAATGGTGGTAATTTGAGCATTGATGCTAGATTTGTTATCGCTTTTTCCAGTCAGGGTAATGGTAATGACATCATCGCTACAGCAAATCGCGGACAAGGAGGCAAGATTGATATTAATACTCAGCAAGTTTTTAATTTAACCGAAGGAGATGCTATAGACAGCGAAGGCAATGTTTTAAACAACAATACCAATGATATTGATGCTAGTTCTGAAATCGAAGGTTCAGACGGTACGATAACTATCACTACTCTCGAACTAGATCCTGCAAAAGGATTAATTCAACTACCTGCTAACGTAATTGATGCTTCTCAACAAATCAGCCAAGCTTGCACCTCTCAAGAGGGAGAAACTGACCGCTTTGTAGCTATAGGTAGAGGAGGATTACCTTTGAGTCCTAACGAACCACTGCGAGGAACGGCAGTTGTTACTGATTGGGTTGATGAACCCACAGAAATCATGAAGGGCAAGATAAATGAACGATTAGCCGAGTCATCAGTAGATGAATATAGCCCCAAAATTGTTGAGGCACAGGGATGGATTATCAACGATCGCGGTAATATCGAGCTAGTATCCGAGGCTTCTACTGATTCTGTCTTGTCGATTGATACCTGTAACAAGTAATTTTTTTTAAATAGAAAAATATGGCGATCGCGCCTGTAGATCTACTCTATTTGGAAGTAATGTTACAACCAGGAGAAGGTTTGGTTTGGCAAACAGAGATTTTACGATTCTAAAAGAAAAATAACTTTATTAGTCAAAGCGATCGCTTTACATTTTGACACATAATCTTTTTGTAATGAGGGTTTTAGAGATTACACACCATAGTAAGATTCAAATATACACAACTCTATTTAAGAGTTTTAATAGGGAGGTGAGCTATGGTTAGAAATTGGCGAATCTTATTAGTAGATACCCTAACTATAGGCACCGCATTAATTTATCCTGCTGGGCAAATTTTAGCTCAAAACATTACCACAGATGGTACTTTAGGAACGTCACAAACCATAATAGGACCAAATTACGATATTCCCCAATCATTAGGGCAAACAGTTAAGAATAATTTATTTCACAGCTTTGGTAAGTTTAATCTTAATAGCAACGAAGCAGCTATTTTTCAAAGTGGAAATGACATTAATAATATTTTCTCAAGAGTAACGGGTGGTAGTGCCTCCTCTATTAATGGCTTAATTCGTACTCTCGGACAAGATGTTAATTTATTTTTGCTCAACCCAAATGGTATTATCTTCGGTCCAAATGCCAGTTTAAATGTCAGCGGCTCATTTCTAGCAACTACAGCCGATTCATTAGTATTTGGCAATGGTCTAGACTTTAGTGCTACCAACCCCGAAGAAGCACCATTACTAACGATTAATTTTACACCTGGCTTACAGTACGGACAAAATTACTCCTCTAAAACGATTACCAATCAAGGTAATTTAGCAGCAGGACAAAATTTAGAACTAACAGCAGGGAATTTAGATTTACAAGGACAGCTTCAAACTGGTCGAGATTTAATTTTACAAGCAGATAATATCCAAATTAGAGATAGTTTAACTAATCCTTTTATTGCTGCGGCTGGTAATAAATTGTTAATTCAAGGCAATGAAAGTATAGATATTTTTGCCCTGAACAATCCTAGAAGTGGTCTATTCTCTGGCGGAGATATGACCTTGATTTCAACTAATTCCGTAGTAGGAGATGTTCACTTTTGGAGTGGTGGCAACTTTCAGATTAAACAATCAGACAGTAGTTTAGGAAATTTACATAGTCTTTACAATCCAGTAATTAGAGCTAGTGGTGATGTCAGTTTTGATAGTTACACAGGAGCATCTTTGCACATTTTTGCTGGAGGAAGTGTAACTATTTCGGGAGATATCAATATTGCTTCTGCGGATACGCTTGAGAATTCTATTCGGGAACGAGTAACACTATCAGATAGCGGAACTATATTCGATCTTGATGGCAGCGCAGAACCTACTTTAGATATTAGAGCGGGAACAACAGCTTTTGGGCGATTGAAAATTATAAGTAATATTAATAATTCGATCGATATTCCCGATCCTGAAGCCGAGGGTACGACTGCTGATGTCAACATAGAAGGAGCAATATCTGTTTTCGATTCTACTGATGGAGGTCGAGTATTTATAACCAACCAATATCAACCAAATTTATCTCTTGATTCGCCAAATGGTATTCGTCTTAGTTTTATTGACGCAAGAGATGATTTTGGAGGAGGTTCGGTTACTATAGATTCCCGTAGTGATATTACACTCGATCGCTCGATTCTTGTCTCCGCATTTTCTGAATCTGATTTCGGACCCTTTTCGGGTAATGCTGGTGATGTAACCTTACTAGCAGATGGAAACATAATCATAAATCCTCAAGCTGACATAGTTGCTCTTGGTTTACATGGTGGCAATATTTCCCTCAACAGTAAGAATACGATTTCGGTGACAGATAGTTTTTTACTGAGTGTGAGTTTTGATGATACTGCACTGGAACAAAAATCAGGCGATATTAACTTGATAGCCGATCATTTGTCTATTACCAATTTGTCTAGATTGGCTACTGGAACTTTGGGAAAATTAAATGCTGGAAACATCAATCTTACTAGCGAATCTACTTATATAAATCAAAGTTTGCTTAGTAGTCAGGTGCTGGGCAGTTCGGGAAATGCTGGAAATATAACCGTCAATACTAACAGTTTGATGGTTGATAGTGGAGGACAACTAACATCTCTTGTTGCTACTAATGCAACTGGCAATGGCGGCAATGTAGAAGTTATAGCTAAGTCAGTAGAAGTTATAAATGATTCGAGTATAGCTGCTCAAGTTAATCCAGAAGGACGGGGAAATGCTGGAAATCTCAACATTGAAGCCGAACGTCTACGACTTGCTGCTGGTGGACAAATATCATCTGGTACTTTTGGTGAAGGAGATGCTGGGGACTTAAATATTAGCGTGAATCAAGTGGAAGTTATTGGCGGCTCTGCAAACACTTCTAGTACCATCTTTTCCAGTACAGAAGCAGAAGCTAGCGGTTCTGGGGGGAGTTTAACTATAGAAACTGATCGCTTGCTCGTTAACGATGGAGCGCAAATTTCGACTGCTACGGCTAACGACCGGAATGCTGGAAATTTAAAAATAACAGCGCGAGAAATAGAGGTAACTGGTGCTGATAGTGATGATATTCCCAGTAGGTTAGTAAGTGCTAGTGAAATTGCTAGTGAGAATGCAGAACCTCAATCTGGTTCTGGAGGGAATTTAACTATAGAAACCAATCGCTTGTTCGTTGCTGATGGAGGACAGATAACCTCTGCAACTGTTACGAAGGGCAATGCAGGAAGATTATTAATTAAGGCGGAGTCAATAGAAGTAACTGGTCGAACACCAAATAATATATTTTCAAGTACTATAGGAACCAACACTGGTAATGCTTTTTTGTCTGCTAGTGGGAATGGAGAAAAATTATCGGTTAAAACCGATCGTTTAATTATTGCTGATGGAGCGCAGGTAATATCCAGCACCTTTGGTTCGGGAAAAGTCGGAGAAATAAATGTTAGAGCAAAATCAGTCGAAGTAATTGGTAGCGGAACTTCTCCCAATGGCGAACTTCCTAGTAGATTAATAGCTCAAGTAGAAGATGGGGCAACTGGCAATTCAGGTAACTTAATAATCGACGCAGAAAGCTTATTTGTAGCTGATGGTGGACAAGTGGCTGTTAGCACTTTTGGTCAGGGAAATGCTGGAAATTTAGAAATTATTACTCAAAATATAGAATTAGTCGGTCTTTTATCAAACGGGAAACTTGGTAGTGCTTTAAGAGCAGACGTTAATTCTGAAGCAACTGGAAATGGTGGTAATTTAAAAATTAATACAGAAAGCTTGAGAATTAGAGATGGGGGGCAGATATCAGCCGATACATTAGGGGATGGTAAAGCAGGAAACATAACAATTACGAGTAATTCATTGGAAGCTCTTAATAATGGAAAAATCAGCACTGCCACCTTGGGTAGTTTTAATGCTGGTAACATCACGATGAATGTGCGAGACAGCATTAGTTTAGCTGGAGAAGACAGTGGAATATTTGCCAATACAGAGGCAGATTCGACAGGGAATAGTGGCAGTATCTTTATCAATCCACAGACTATCACCATTAGTGATGGGGCTGCTATTGCTGTAAATAGCGACGGTAGTGGTCAAGGAGGAAGTATTGCCCTTGCAGCAGAGGAACTAACATTAAATAATAGTTCGATTACAGCCGAAACTACCAGTAATCAAGGAGGCAACATTACTCTCAATGGAGATATTGTGCAGTTTATTGACGATGGAGAAATTACGGCTACCGCAGGAACAGCGCAAGCAGAAGGTAACGGGGGTAACGTCAATATTGATGCTGATTTTATCTTGGCTTTTCCTACTGACAACACCTATGGCATTACTGCCAACGCTTTTAAAGGAGATGGCGGCAATATCGAGCTTGAAACTATTAGTTTTTTTGGTAGCGATTTTGTTAATACTAGTGCCTCATCTCAGTTTGGTTTAGAGGGAGATGTATCGATTGAAATTTTAGAACTAGATCCCGCACGGGGTTTAATTCGATTACCTGCTGATGTAATTGATGCTTCTCAACAAATCAGCCAAGCTTGTACGCCTCAAGAGGAAGAAACTGACCGCTTTGTAGCTATAGGTAGAGGAGGATTACCTTTGAGTCCTAACGAACCACTGCGAGAAACGGCAGTTGTTACCGATTGGGTTGACGAACCTACAGAAATCACGACGGATAAGATAAATGAACGATTAGTCGAGTCATCAACAGATGAATCTAGCTCAAAGATTGTTGAGGCACAAGGATGGGTTGTTAACGATCGCGGCAATGTCGAGCTAGTATCCGAGGCTTCTACGAATTCTACTATGCCAATTAATAATCCCTGTAATAAGTAATTAGTTTTAATATTTCCACTACGATACGCAAGAGGGGCAGAAATGAATAACAGGGTAAATAGTTATAAGCGTTGGCAGCAAACTAGTAAAAAAATTCAGAGCGATCGCAACACTCGCAAATTTATCCGTCGCTTAAAAGTTGGCTATTTACCTGTTTTTATCTCCTTGGTTTGCTTGACTGCTTTTATCTGTGTTACGAGTTATCCTGTAGCAGCTCAAATAGAAAGACCGCAGTTGGTAAATTCATCCTCTAACTACCTACAGCAGGGAAAACAACTTTATGAAGCTGGTCAATTTAAACAATCTATCGAACTTCTACAACAGGCTGTAACCAACTACGAGAAGCAAGAAGATAGACTAAGACAGGCTATTGCTCTTAGTAATTTGGCATTGATGTACCAAAAATCGGGTCAGTTAGATAAAGCAGAGCAATCTATTGCCCAGAGTTTGAGCATATTGGAACAGTTTCCTGCTGCTCGAGACTTTGCTGTTATTGCTTCTAGTTTAAATATTCAAGGCAGTATTCAATTAGATTTAGGACAGGTTGAAGAAGCTTTAAAAACTTGGCAGCGTGCAGAAACAATTTATCAGCAATTAAATAATAGTAATGGAATTACCCGCGCTCGTCTCAATCAAGCTCAAGCATGGCAAATTTTAGGGTTTTATCGTCGTAGTTTAAATACTTTAACTGAATTAAAACAACAGTTAAAATCGCAGCCTGATTCCATAGTTATAGCAGTGGAGTTAAGGATGCTGGGCGATGCTTTACAATTGGCAGGAGATTTAAAGCAATCTCGCAAGGTACTAGAATCAAGTAAAATTATTGCTCAAAAGTTACGTTCTAAAGAAAATGTAGGTGCTGCTTTATTGAGCCTGGGCAATACCGCTCAAATCGAACGAAATTTTTCTAATGCCCTGGAATTTTATCGAGAAGCTGCTGCCGTTACTCCCAACCCCATCACCAAAGTTCAAGCTCAAATTAATCTATTGAGTTTATTAGTCGAGGGGGAAAATTTTATTACCGCACGAGAAATATTTCCCAAAATACGATCTCAATTAGCAAATTTACCAGTATCTCAAGAAACAGTATATGCTCGGCTTAATCTAGCACAAAATTTATGGGAATTAGGCATACAACCAGAAACAATCGTTCAATTTTGCACTACAGCAGTAGAACAGGCAACTGATTTAGGAGATAGACGGGCAAAAAGTTTGGCACTAGGTACTTTAGGGAACATATACGAAAAAAGCCAACAGTTTGGCAATGCCGAAAATTATACCCAACAGGCATTGTCTATCGCTAAAGCAATTAATGCCTCAGATATTTCCTATCGTTGGTATTGGCAATTAGGGCGGTTGTTAAAAGCCAGAGGAGATATTGCAGGGGCAATTACAGCTTATGATAATGCGGTGCAAAATTTGCAAGCCCTTCGTAACGACTTAGTAGCGGTAAATCCAGATTTACAATACTCTTTTCAAAAAAGTGTAGAACCCGTCTATCGAGAATCCGTTGCTTTACTGTTTGAATCACAGAAAGATAATCCCAGCGAAGCAATTTTAAACAAAGCCAGAAATAGAATTGAAGCTCTACAAATAGCAGAATTAGATAATTATTTTCGTGAAGCTTGTATTGATACCAATACAATTTTAGTTGATAACGTAGTAGACCGAGACAATCCGACGACAGCGATTATTTATCCGATTATCTTGCCCCAGCAACTCCAAGTAATCGTTAAAATTCCCCAACAACCCTTACGCTACTTTACGATTGACAAATCCAAAGAAGAGGTTGAGGCAACCCTGCAACAAATTCGCCAATACATACTCGAACCAGACCGCACAGAAGATATTCAGCTGCTGTCCCAAGAGGTTTATAATTGGTTGATTAAAGATATTGAATCAGATCTAGAAACTCAGGAGGTCAACACCTTAGTATTCGTTCTCGATGGGGCATTACGCAATATCCCCATGTCTGTTTTATATGATGGTCGGCAATATCTAATAGAAAAATATGCGATCGCTCTAAGTTTGGGATTGCAGTTATTCCCCCCCAAAACCCTGGCACCTGAATCTCTCCAGGTACTTGCTGCTGGATTGGTAGAACCCCCTCCAGAATTTCCGCAGTTTCCTCCTCTACCAGACATTAAGTCTGAATTTAATCTTATCGAACAGACGGGAGTAACTAACAAACAACTCTTAAATGAAGAATTTACCAGTAATACTATAGAAGAGAATGTTAATACTACTCCATTCAATATCTTACATTTAGCAACTCACGGTCAATTTAGTTCCAGTCCAGAGGATACTTTTATTCTCGCCGCTGACGGTGCGATTAACATTACTCAATTCGATCGCCTCCTACGTCGTCGCGATGCAAACCGACGAGATCGCTCTTTAGAATTATTAGTGCTAAGTGCCTGTCAAACTGCCGCAGGGGATAATCGAGCGATCTTGGGTTTGGCTGGTACATCGGTAAAAGCAGGTGCTCGTAGCACACTCGCTTCATTATGGAATATCAGCGATCGCGGTACGGCGATTTTGATGGGTGAATTTTATCGCGAGTTGACCCACAACAAGGTAACTAAAGCCGAAGCTTTACGTCGCGCTCAAGTAATGTTATTAAAAAAATATCCTCAATATGCACGCCCTGGTTTTTGGGCACCCTATGTATTAGTAGGGAATTGGTTGTAAGAGAGAATAAAGTAATTTCCACACCGCGATCGCCAACTCAAATTATACTAAACCGACATTCCGCAGAAAAGTTTAAGAGAGCAGATAATATTGACGACAATAGGAATTAAAAAACTGAAGAATGTGACTTCGTTCACTAGTAAGATTACTAATTTGTTTGACTCCACCGAAGGAAACAAGATGAACCGACATAAAGCATTGAAAAACCCAACGTAGAGTAGGGGAAGTAGTCGGTTTGCCCAACTGATTAGGAATAGTTTGCCCTGCGGTTGCCAAAGCTAGTCGTAAAGCACGTTGACCCAGACTATAAACTAAAAGAGATAAGCCCATAACTATTGCCAAAGCAGCAATCCGTTTTGGGGATTTAAGAAAAACACTACTGGTAAAGAACAAAGGCTCTTTGAGAAATCGAAAACCTCGCTCAGTAGATTGTTGTGCTTTATACTCAATCAACAATTGGTCATTGCTCAACTGATGTTTGTCCAAGACATTAGTTGCCAGAATAAATCTTCCTGCTTTTCGTTCTTCTAGAGCAATAGCATTTAGATTAGGAATCAAACTAGCATCAATTTGGTAATGAACCTGAGTTGGGAGTTGATTTTGAGGGGGTCTACCAGATTTGCCGTGACTAAAATGTGGAATTAGTTTCACATCATATCGTCATTAAGATGTTCTGGTAATATTCCTTCCCCCAGTAAATGTTCTGTAGCTTTACCCTCAAAGAATTTTGGGAACAGATATAATGGAGAGCTAATCATGCCCAAGCCATTGATAATCATGGCTTTCACTGCTTGCCCTGTTGTTACTTTTTGGTTGCCATGAGAAGCGATAATTTTGTCTATTTCCTCTACTAGCCCAATTTCATCAATTATTCCTGCGATTATTCCACAGTGATTTAGGTCTTTAACTTTTACTTCTGCTGTTGATGGTGTCATGATTTTTAACATACCATCAACTTTTTCTTTAATTTAACTTGATTTGATATCCAGACTTGATTCTTCCGATAATTATTCAGTTATTTTTTTATTTCTGCGGAATGTCGGCTAAATCTGATATTGCTACCTCTTTTACTAGCTCATTTAGTACTGCTCGCTCTATTTAGAAGTGCATTCTGTTGCTATCAACAGGTTCGCACCTGGGGTAGCTTGCCAATAACCAAAGACACTCACAACCCAAAACTCTTCATTTTTATTCTCTGTGGCAATTGTTCTAACTCAACTGATATCGATTTGAGAGTTGAATTTTCTTTTAATAAAAGATTTTTTAAATTGCTCTGTGCATTTGCCCAAGATTCATTTTTCCAATCTTCGACTAGCAAGTTTTCAATTTGTTTGTAGATAACTACAAAGTCTGGATAGGGAAAATCTAAGGAGTCGATATTGTAAGTGTAGTCAACATTGACTTTATACGCAGCGTACTTTTTGTCTATTGAGTCGATGAAGCTGAAAGGAAAATTAAAATGCCAAGTTTCTAAACGACTGCCGCAGTTAGACTGGTTTACTGTAGACGAGCGATGATAGGGAAATTCGCTATTAGGATGAACGGCTATGACAATTGTAACCTCTGACAGTATGGGATTTAGCTTTAAGATTTGCTCTGTTAAATAACAATTCATTACCTCCCAAAAGTCTTCTTCATTAGGATAATTCAGTAGCAATAAATTTAGTTGCCGAAAAATTAAATCGGTGCTTAAAGCATTTACAGTAGCTAATCTATAGTGGTAGCTGTATTCTAAGACAATATCTAAAGTATTAATTCCTTGATGTTTAATTTGATAATTTTCGATTGACAACCGAGTTTTTTTCTGAGGACGATCGACTTCGGTAGCATTCCAGTAGGACTGAGAAGTATATTTTTGGCGATCGCTTAAAAAAGTGCAATTTAAGCTTTCAGAAGACAGTAGAGGCAAATGAGCCTCGCTTCCATAGCCTGCGGCTTTGTTTCTATAAGAATTAAAAGTAAATGTATTGTTAAGATTAGGTTTACTAAAGATATTGACCGACATTGAGTGAAATTTTGATAAAAGTTAATATAAGCTGATATATTTTATATTAACAGATTGTAAACTAATGTAAAAAACAGTTAACAATTAGTTTTTGGGCTGCCAGGCATAAATTCAAGTAAAAATTTTAACTTAAGACTTATTTTATTTAATTACAGTCGATTGTTTCCAGGCTTCTAAATCCCGTTCTACGGCATATTGCCAATTTTTTGAGACTAGTGAGACTTCAGTTGCCGTTGCCCCTGTAGAAGGTGAAACAATTTGAGCATATATAGTGTCTTCATTAAGACCCGATCGCCCTAAAATAATTTGTTGGCTTTTATTGTCAGATTTAAAAGTAACGGTAGCTATAGGATTGTCTAAACCATATTGCGATCGCTTATCGGCAGAGACTATAAAAGTGCGCTGGGGTTTACCACTAGCGAGCAAGTCTAGCAAAAAAGCAACCGTACCCATATTAGCAGGGACATCTTGAGGGCTTTTTAGTTGCCAAGGACTGCTACGATCTCCAGTTTTAACTAACTCCAAAGTCAACTCAGGTTTCTCTATAACTACTTGTTGAATATCTGCTTCTTGAAGCTGAAATAATTGCTGAGATGAAGTTGTATTGGCTTGGGACACTCCTTGTTTACTTCTGACCAGTTCGTAACCATAAACTCCACCACTAAAAATAATTGCCAGCAACAGCGATAGCCAAGTAGTTCTATTTAACTTCATGTTGAATTGTCTAATTATTTGCCCATTACCTAACGATTTTTTTCGCGTTTTTCTAATTTAAACCTTGGAGGTAGTGGTGCTTCTGGCTCGGGAGGATTTAACTCGGTTTCCCATCTCTGAATATCGTCTAACGCTTGAGAATGAGCTGTGGTACCTCTTGGTACTAGTTGAGCAATAGCGATCGCTCTTCGCAGCGAACTAAAGGAAGCTCGTTGTGCCATGTCGAGAATTTCTTGACTCCAGCGATTGGCATTTTCCACGACTTCACTATAACGAGAGCTACTAGAAGAAGTCTGTCTGGCGACTTCGATCGCTTTAGCTAAAGCCTGTGGAGTTCCCTGTTCTTCCAAATCATAAGCTTGACGCAAATATTCTTCAGCAGCAATCTCACTACGCCAGAGACTAATTTTGTTTTGCGCCTCTTGATATAATGCCCTTCCCGAACCAATTTTGTCGGCTTCGGCGATTGCCGCTAGATAATTTTCAATATTTGCCAAAGATTCGGCTCGCTCTAAATAAGGTAAATCTTCTTGTCTTTGAATATTGTACTGCCATCTACTAATGTAGTTTCTGGCTTCGCTATAAAGGGGACTATTAGCAGAAACTAATTGAGCCTCGGAAATAGCTCTGCGCCACGCTTCTGGGTTGTTAGCGACAGCTAACTCCGTAGCTCGATCCAAAATAGGTCGATCTTCAATTATCTGAATATCTCTACGCCACTCAGCAATTTCCTGCTGGGCTTCAGAGTAGCGAGGATTGGAACTAGGAATTAAGTTGGCTTCAGAAATTGCCATATTTAAGTTTTTGACTGTACCTAGTTGGGCTAACTGGCGCGCTTCGGTCAGATGTGCCACATCATCTATTTCTAATTCCCAGCGAGCGATTAATCGCTGTGCCAGCTGGTAATAAGAACTATCTTTATCTAATTTTCGCGCTTCGACGATTGCCTCTTCCAAACCAAATACCGTATCGAGATCGGCACTAGTACCAGCACTAGCTAAAATATTCCATTCCCGCACTTGCGAACCCAGTTCCAAACTTTGAGGTATGCGATTGACAACTCTCAACAACTGTCTCCAGTTGCCCTCTTCTATAGAGCTATCGATAATAGCCAATAATTTATTTTTGCCTTTAGCTAAAATCTCTCTTGCCTGTTGGTAAGCATAGCTATCTTTGTCAATTTCGTCAGCTTTATCAAGAGCATAAAACAGTCCGTCAAGATCTCCTGATTCGAGTTGCTTTTCTGCTTTATAGAGTGTGGCGTTTTCTTCCTGAGCGATGTTGATATTATTAATGCTTTCTTGATACTTAGTAGTTGCCCAATATTGATTGGGAATTTCTGTCAGCCGTACTGCCCAGGAAAATGCCTCTCCCCAGTTAGCATCCCGCAATCTTTTTTCGATTTCGGCATAATTTTTTTCTCCTCTCTGCCAAATCTCTTGCCAACTGTCAATTTTATCTTCTACCAAACTACGAGCTTCTACCTTCTTTGGTACCTGTCTGGCGATTTTTATCGCTTGTTTGAGATTTCCCTGTTGAAATTCTGTCTCGCCAACTTCTAGGATTTTTGTTGCCCACTTTTCAACATTGCGATTGATTTCCGAATGCAGAGGGTGGTCTTCTGGTAATACTGCAACCAGATCGATCGCCTCTAACAAACCCTTAACGCTGCCGTTTTCTGCTGCCGTTTGAGCGCAATAGATTCTTACGGCTGCCGAAGCAAAGGGCCAAAACACTCGATTGCAGCTTTGAGTTTTCGGTAAACTTAATAGCATTGAGGTAGCAGCATAACCCATGCCGCCAGAACAAATAATTAGCAAAATCCCCCAAAACTGCCAGGTTTGCCACCAACGGCTTTTAGGTACTGAGGATTTTTCTCGGTGTAGTTTTGCTTTGCTACTAATCATATTCCTTTTTACGTTGGCAGTGCGCCCGACATTGGTTGTAGTTTGACCGAGAGTATCCGTTTGAGCAGGCTTTGCTGGCTGCTGGCGGCGATCGCGACGCATTAATCTATTATTATCGATCGTAGCTTTAGATTCTGGCGGCGGATTTTTTTGACTTTCATCAATAAATTTATCTTTGGAAGTATCGCCGCAGTCTTTGGGATTTTGTTCGATCGCCATAAGTCAACCAAAATAAAGCAACTAATCTTGACTATTTTCTACCATTACAATAATTAGCGGTAGAATTGTCTTTCATCTTATCATTCGATCTTAGTAGCCAAATTTCTTAAATTTGTCGTTTTGATTAAGAATAGATTTAGATTAACAAAATTCTGCCAAAAAATTTATGTAGATTCGGCTCGTAAATCGGTAATCAATTGTGCTAATTCTGCTTCGTTAGCCTGATAAACTTCACCACAAAACTGACAAATAGCTTCTGCCCCCTCATCTTTTTCAATCATGTCCTGTAGTTCTGCTTCACCTAACATTTTTAAAGCACCCAGAACTCGATTGAAAGAACAACCGCAGTTAAATCTCACCATTTGTACTTCTGGTAAAATTGATAAACCTAAATCTCCCAGTAACTGTTCCATAATTTCTTGCAGGGTTTTTCCCTCCCGTAACAGAGGTGTAAAGCCAGATAATTGAGAGACGCGAGATTCTAATAAGGATACCAAAGAATCATCGCGAGCGGCTTTAGGCAATACCTGTAGTAATAGCCCCCCTGCGGCAGTTACGCCACTCGCACCAACAAACACCCCTACCAATAAAGCTGAGGGAGTTTGCTCTGAATTAACCAAATAGTTGGCAACATCTTCGCCAATTTCTCCCGAAACTAATTCTACCGTACTGGAATAAGGGTATCCATAACCAACATCGCGAACGACGTATAAGTACCCTTGATGTCCGACAGCCCCGCCAACATCGAGCTTACCACGACTGTTAGGAGGCAGTTCGACTTTAGGATGCTGCACGTAACCCCTAACGGTACCATCTACACCTGCATCGGCGAGGATCGTTCCCAAAGGTCCGTTACCTTTTACGTGAATATTGACCCTCGAACCTTCTTTTTTCATATTGGAGGCTAACAACAACCCCGAAGCCATTGCTCTGCCCAAAGCTGCCGTAGCTACATAAGAAAGTTGATGTCTTTGACGGGCTTCTTCTGTCAAACGAGTGCTAATCACTCCTACGGCTCTGATGCTGTTTTCGGCTGCTGTTGCCCGAATTAATCGATCGCTCATTAATATTTTTAGTCTTACTGTAATTGAACTTCAACAAAAGACTCGATCGCTACTGCCAAATCGAGTATTTTAAACTTTTGTTTTTTGTAAATTTTCACCATATAAAAATAATGATAGAGATATTTTTACTGAATATGCCAATCATAAATTTGACCGAGATAAATAAACTGAAGCGATCGCCTCGATGGTTTTTCGATAATTAATCGATATTTAAACGAGATGGCAAGATACTCTAGAACTTTAGAAAAATCTTTTTAGATAGAATATGCTGAAAATACTTATTTTGTCTACTTCTGTAGGAGCTTTAGGCTCTGGACAAGGTGGAGGGATAGAATTAACTATTCAAAATGTTGCTAGAGAGCTTCAGAGTCGGGGTCATCAATTGCAAATAGTCGCTCCTGTTGGTTCTACAGTTGCCTATCTTGCAGTTATAGAGATTGCTGGAAATTTACACATTCCCGTACAGACTCAAAGTCGAGATGTTCCTGTAGATTTACCCGACAATTCAGTCTTAGCTAATATGTGTGCCTACGCTAATAGAGTACAGAAAGACTGGGATATTATCATCAATTTTGCTTTTGACTGGCTGCCATTTTATTTAACTCCCTTTTTCCAGCGTCCAATCGCTCACTTTATTAGTATGGGTTCGATGACGGTGGCAACCGATCGCATTATGAGCGAGACGATAAAGCAATACCCTCATACTTTTGGGGTTTATACTAAGTCTCAGGCAGCAAGTTTTCCTTTCGGAGATGACTGTGAAATTTTAGGTAGCGCGATCGATCTATCTCTCTATCAGTTTAATAATTCTCCGCAACGCAGTTTAGCTTGGTTGGGTCGTATTGCCCCTGAAAAAGCTTTAGAAGACGCGGTAGCGGCAGCAAACATTACTAAACTACCGCTCAAAATTTTTGGCAAAATGCAAGATACAGATTATTGGCAGCAGATATGTCGGGATTTTCCCAATGCACCATTAGAATATGTTGGGTTTTTAGGTACAGAAGATTTACAGAGAGAATTAGGTAAGTGTCGCGCTCTGTTAATGACTCCTCGCTGGCTCGAAGCTTTTGGCAATGTGGCAATTGAGGCTCTTGCCTGTGGCGTACCTGTAATTGCTTATGCTCGTGGAGGTCCTACTGAAATTATTAGAGATGGTGAAACAGGCTTTTTGGTCGAACCCGATCGCATCGAAGAATTAGTAGCAGCGATCGATAAAATTGACAGTATTGACCGCCGACAGTGCCGTTTACAGGCAGAAACCGAGTATTCACTCTCTGCTTTAGGCGATCGCTTTGAAGCTTGGTTGGATAAAGTCATGAAAAGCAGGGGATAACTGAGTAAAAAGGGCGTTGCTGAATAAGTAATGATTCAAGCGATCGTAGTAATAGTTTTAAACTTAAGATAATGAAGCAAAAGACTAATTGTTTATCGGAGCATGAACAGAGACTTGGAATAGCATAAGGTTTTGCGATGAAGACGAGCAATCGACATACGTCGATTCGACGTTGCTTTTGCAACGGCGGTGCGCTCCAGCGCACAGTGTCTGAGCCTTGTGTTTTCGTCCTCTACTCTTGTCATGTAAGTTTTACGGAAATAAAACACAAAGTTGCTATTTGCAAGAATTTTTGTTTTTCAAATTAACAACAAAAAAATGAAAGCAAATTTAGATTTATTTAATTTTTTTTGTATGACAACTTTTTTTATGCAAAAAATAAAATTGATTCTACCAATTCAAAAAAAACAACAAACATAATTTTATAGATTATGCGATCGCATTAAATATAATGTATGAAATATCAATAGCACTTCGCTATAGCCCTGAATATTAAGTAAAAATACAAAGTCTTCCTAATTACCAAGTTAGCAATTTAGGTAATATTAAAAACCAAAAACAAATAATATTTTTAAACCGCAAAAAACTAATCGAGGTTATCTAATTGTAGAATTTTGTCTCAGAGGATGTTTGGAAAGTAAAAATAAACACAAGTATTGAAAGAGAAAAACTTTCTAGACTGTAGGTTGAATAAAGTTCAACGTCTAAACAACCATCTAGAAAGCCATGACTATAACTTACACTACACAGCTAATCCCTAAGCATTATGAATTGTTATATTCTCTTTTACCCTCAGCAAAAACTACAGGAAGACCTCGCACCGTAAACATGATGTGGGCGATCCAAGGAATCCTCTACGTTTTGGTAACTGGCTGTGCCTGGAGACTATTAAACTTGTTGGGAAATCGTGACTGACATCGGTGAAAGGCATACCAGTAATGGATTTTATTGATTTATGCTTTAAATTGGTGAAAGCTTTGTATGAAAGAGGTTTCAAGGATTTTTATTCTTATTTCCCGACAACTCTATTGTATCGATTGATTAGCTGATAAATTCAAGTCTGAGTGTAGCTTGTTATTTCGGCTACTTGTTTTGAAATTTTACCTGTCGATAGTAACCAGATTACTTGATAGTGGCTTTTCTGTATTACGTTATTGGCATTACGATATCTGTCTAATAGTTCTGAAGTACTCAAATGCTGACTCAGAAAAAGTTTTTTTGGCACTGCTACTTTGTTTGAATGGATGCCATTCTATTTTAATTGATTATCCGTACTTGATATAATATCAATCGCGACAGCTATGTCTTAGGACGATTGGTTCTGCAACTTTTGTGGTAAAGTTACGGTAAAAGCCGAACCTTTGCCCAACTCCGATTGAAGTTCTATTTGTCCTTGAAAGAGCTTTACTAGTTTATTCACAATCGCCAAACCCAAACCAGTGCTTTGTGGTAAATAATCTTCTTGAGAACCCACGCGATAAAAAGGCTCAAAAATTTGCTGCCGATCTTCCAAACTAATACCTCTACCAGTATCGCTAACAGAAAATACCCAGCAACTTTCATCTGGCTGACTACAGGTTATCTCAATTTTTCCTCGCTCGGTATAGCGCAAAGCGTTACTAACCAAATTAGAAATAATTTGGCGTAAACGTAAAGGGTCGCTGATAATAGTTTCTGGAGCATTAGCACAATCTAGGATAACTTCAATTTCTTTATCGCCAATAGAGGTTTCTAAAGCATTAGTGATATCCTGAATTAGAGTTTTAACTTCTACTGGTTTTAAATTTAACTCGATGCGATCGCTTTCATAGCGAGAAACCTCTAAAGCATTATTAATCAAACGTAACAGTTGCTGTCCATTATTTAGTACTCGCTCTATAGTTTGCAAATTTAAAGTATTTCCTGGTTCCTGGGTCGATTTTTGCTGTTGCTGTAGCAATAAGGTAGAAAAACTAACGATAGCGTTTAAAGGATTTTTTAATTCGTGTGCTAGGTGTGAAAGATTATCTTTTTGCGACTCTACCAAACGTGTCAATTCTTGATTGGTCAGCATGAGTTGGTTTTGAACCTGTTTGACCTCATTCACTCGCGCCTCGACATAGCTTTCTAAAGATATGGCAATTACTTTATCGAGTACGGTATCAATTGTCTTAACTGTTTCTAATACTTCTCTTCCCGAACCAGTAAGTAAAGCTGGTTCTAAAACTGTAAAAATCACCTGACGCAATAAACGATACTCGCGGACTATTTCAGCGGCATCGTATCCTTGCTCGGCTCTGGTCAAGCCATGTTCCAAACTTTCTCTTTCTATCTGCTGCGGTTTATCATCGTCTCTATTTTTGTTGAGTAATGAGGCGATTGCTTCTAGAATAAACGGCAGACTGTCTTTTACCGACTGATATGCCAAACTTTTAGCACTATCAATTTCGGCATCTCGGCGAACTGCATCAATCCAATTATCTAAAATTGTTTCTTTTTTGGCTAGCAATTCCGAACCGATGTCTTTCATATAAATTTAAAAGCTCAAACCAGTGAATATCTTATTCTATAGGGCAGTTATCAATGAATAGTAAACAGTGAACGAGGAACATTGATAATTGCTCATTGCTCATTGTCAATTGTTGAATGCCAGATAGAGGTTGTTTTTTTAGGTTGTTTTATTATTGACCGATATTTTCTATTAAATCTTTATCAGTCCATAGCCAAAAGTTTTCTTTAAATAACGCAACAAAAAATAGTGCTAACAACCGTGTTAGCACTATCAAAACGTTTAGTTCAGTTTTAGGATGACTATAGCTCAATGCTATTTTCTACCGCCAAACCATTTAGCAGCTACTGCACCCAAAGCCGCACCTACTATAGGATTACTGAGAAACTTAAGAATCGCTGGCTGGTCTGCCATAACTTCTTGAAAAATATCGGGATGAGAGTGATAAGTGAAGTTAGCTAGTTTGCTAACGTCGTCAGCATTCATCCGACTGGCATGATGGGTAGATAGACCTAGCTGTCTTTCTAAATCGCGATCGCTCAAGCCTCTTTGTTTGAGATGTTTGAAAAACTCTCTAGCTACATCGTCTCGTTCGTTGGGCTTAATTTTAGAGATTGCCTGCTGCAATTCTGGCTCCATTTGAGCGGGCGAAACGTTATTGTGGTTGAACGAACGACCGAACAAACCACGTCTTTCTTCTCTAGAAGAGCGTTGGGCAAAGTCATCAAAGTTTTGATATTCTCTGCTTAAATTATCGGCGGTTGTATCGTCGAGAGATTCTACATCACCTTGTGCCAAATCGTTCATAATTTGGCGTTTGTATTCTCTATTAGACATAATTTAATTACCTGTTTTTAATTAAGATTTGTATTGAACTTGATTCGTTTGCAAATCGTATTGAGTGGTCAAGATTAATTCTTTATCGGGTGCGTAGACCAACACCGATAGGTTGCGATCGGGAAAGTTTTTATGAA
Organism: Myxosarcina sp. GI1; assembly: GCF_000756305.1. Lineage (NCBI taxonomy): Bacteria > Bacillati > Cyanobacteriota > Cyanophyceae > Pleurocapsales > Pleurocapsaceae > Myxosarcina > Myxosarcina sp. GI1. The sequence goes on along the minus strand of NZ_JRFE01000014.1, from coordinate 321,479 downwards.
ATCCCTGAGTGAGCGATCGCGCTAGAGATTTTACTTCATCTGGTCTAACTTGAGGTGTAATTACTACCCCCAATTTATTGTTGTCGCGCACGTAAGCATCTTTAATCAGTCCCTGACTTTTACTTACAACCCAGTCGCCAAACTGTTGACCAGCGGTACTGTTACCTCTTTCTAACTGGCTATAAACTTGTCCGTTAGCCCCAGGTGCTAACCGCTCGGTGTTTTGGGCAGTAGGTGCGCTAGCACAAGCCGTAACGGTAGTAAAGACCAAAACTATCAATACTGTAGCGATTAGTTGACGGCTTTTTTTAAAAAAAGATCGCACTTGTTCCTCCTAAATAGATTAATAAAATCGAGTGTATCGAGATTGTTTTTTTGTTTATCAACAATTAACTTTAAATAAAAAGCTATACTTATCGATCCTGCTAAAGAACTATTTTTAGTAAAATAAGTTACGATCGAAGTTAATTTTTGTAAAATTTAGAGTCGATAGGAATTATTGATTTTAATAAAAAGCCTTTAGCTATAAGCTATAAGCTTTTTTTAATAGCTAAGGGTTTGAGAAAAGTGAAAAACATTTGTTACTTTTTATCGCTTGACTTATTATTTATGCCTCAAGTTTTATTTAATCGCTAAAAGAAGCCATTATGAAATGGATTTATAAAAAAGCCAGTACCATTTTACTAGCTCATTATGCTCATATGCTCGAATACAGAGCCGAAATTTTTTTATGGGCTTTATCTAACTCCCTACCAATTATTCTAATGGGTGTGTGGGTAAAAGCTTCTCAAAATGGTAATTTTGGGCTGAGTTCGGTTGATTTTATACGTTATTTTTTTAGCGTTTTTTTGACCAGACAATTTACAACTATTTGGGTAATTTGGGAATTTGAACGGGAAGTAGTAGAAGGAAAGCTTTCTTTTCGTTTGCTACAGCCAATCGATCCTGCATGGCATCATGTCGCCAGACACTTAGCCGAAAAAATGACTCGTATTCCCTTGATAATTTTATTTGCGGGTTTGTTTTTCTTGCTCTATCCCGATGCAGCTTGGTTTCCTACCTGGAAACAGCTTTTGCTGTACATAGTCGCGATCGCCTTAGCATTTAGCTTGCGCTTTATTATTCAATACACTTTTGCCATGCTCGCTTTTTGGACGGAAAGAGCCAGTGCAATTCAGCAATTTTGGTTTCTGTTTGATACTTTTCTCTCTGGCACTGTTGCTCCTTTAGAAGTGTTTCCCGCTACAGTAAGGCGAATTGTGGAGTGGACACCTTTTCCCTACACGATGCACTTCCCAGCTGCCTTATTAACTGGGTTGGAAGTTAACATCGGACAGAGTATTGCCATCATCTTGGGCTGGACAATTTTATTTGCGATCGCCAATCGCTGGCTATGGCGTAAGGGTTTGAGACAGTATTCGGGAATGGGAGCCTGACAACACCAATAGTCTGTTAACAATCTGATTGGAAAGTTGAAAGGGGCAGGGAGCATCGCTTCGCTTGGGAGCAGGGGGAGTTATTAAGGGATTATTTATCCGTCATTAATAAAACAGACAAAACACCAAATCGAATTATTTTTATTTGTAGATAAAATATGTTACTTCTTACTCACAGTCCCAGCATTTTCGAGCGGATTAAGTCTTATTTTCGTAAAAAACTTCCCGTTCAAACCAAAAAAATCGAAGAGTTTTGGAATACTCAAAGCGGTGATTGGCATTGGTTGGCAGAGAAACCAATTCCAATTGCCAGTCTCAATCGCGATTTGTGGCGAGCTTCCGTACCTTCCTTGAGTTATCATTTTCTCTTGGGTATGTCGGGTATTATTGCCACATTTGGCTTGTTAGGAGATAGCGTTGCCATCATTATTGGTGCGATGATTATTGCACCTTTAATCGGACCAATCGTAGGAATTGCTTATTCAGCTTCAGTTGCTAATCGACGTTTACTCAGACGCTCGACTTTGACTCTTTTTACAGGTGTAACGCTAACAATCGCAATTTCCTGGTTAACTGCCGTTATCGTTCAATTAAAAACGGTCGGACCAGAAATTGTATCTCGTTCCAATCCTACTTTAATCGATCTGGGAATTGCTCTTGCCGCAGGAGCAGCGGGGGCTTTTGCCAATTCCCGAAGGCGGATCGCCGATGCTTTACCTGGAGTGGCGATCGCAGTAGCCCTCGTCCCTCCGTTGAGCGTAATTGGTATCGGTTTGGCTTTGGGAGAAAAATCTCTAACTATTGGTTCGTCACTACTATTTTTAACTAACCTAACGGGAATTGTTTTTAGCGGCTTAATTGTTTTTTTATGTCAATCTTATGGCAGTATCGAACGAGCAAAACAAGGATTAATATTTTCCATAGGGATTATTGCTTTATTAGGTCTACCTCTAACTTTTTCTTTGAGAACTTTGATTATCCAAAAAAATGTCCGATATACGGTCAATGAAATAGTTCGCAGTCGAACGCCAATTTTTTCTAACTCCGATATTCGCTCGATTGAAGTCAAACCTCAATCGGATTATTTACTAGTAGAAATGGAAGTAGCATCGGCAGATGCTATCTCTCGCGCTCGCCTGGAACAAGCTAGAGATTTATTAGCTAAAGAGCTAGAGCGACCCGTAGAATTAAGAGTTAAGGTAATTCCCATCGATATTCTAGAAATTCCCCAACAACCCCTATAGTTTATAATTCTCGAACATGATTCCCTCTTGGCTAATAATTGGCGTAGTAACGTTTGTAGTAGCTTTTGCTCTCAATCAAACCCTTAATTCCAAAGATATTCGTTGGTTCAAACATTTGACCCGTCCGAGGTGGCTGACTTTTGAGTGGGCAATTCCGATTATCTGGACGGTGGTTTTTATCTGCGGTGCCTGGTCGGCATATATCGTTTGGGAGGCTACACAAAACTGGTGGCTGATGGGATTTTATTTATTAGTAGAGGTGGCGATTTCTATATATACTCCCGTAATGTGCAAAACCCGCAGTCTTAAAATCGGCACGATTATTGGCGGTACTGGTTTTGTCCTGGGCTTGATTTTAGCTATAACGGTGTTACCTATTAGTGGTATAGCAGCCTTGTTATTGCTTCCCTATCTGTTATGGAGTCCCGTTGGTACATTTGTAACTTGGAAAATGATGCAGCTTAACCCGATGGATGCTTAGTGGTTTGTCAACATCTAATTGATATGTATAGATTGGCAGGGAGCAGGGGTGCAGGGAGCAAGGGAGACATTAATTATCAGACAAATTTTCAGTCCAACAGCAACCACAAAACTAAAGGCAGAGTTGCAAAACTAATTATTGTCGAACCAACGATCGCTCTAGCAATAAAGTCGATATCTCCACCAAATTCGCTGACGATAACTAGAGAATTAACCGCTGTAGGCATAGCACTTTGTAAAACTAATACCTGCAAACTTAGTTGCTCCATTTGTATACTGCTGCCAACTCCATAAGCAATAAGCGGTGAGATTAATAGTCTCACGGCGATCGCCACAAGTTCTCGTTTTCCCAATTGAAAGCGGGTAGTAGATAGCTGCATACCGAGTAAAATCAGGGCGATCGGTATGGCTGCCGCACCCAGTCTTTGAATTCCCGTATCTAGTTCAAAGGGAAATTTTAGCTCGAACCAGCGCAGACTCAAACCAACTAAAATCGACCAAAACAGCGGCAGCTTTAAAGTTAGTTTGACACCGTACAAAACTCCTTTGCCTTGCAAAATCGCAGGACCAAAACAAAACATCAAAATACTAGAAGCTATCAGATACACGATCGCTCTCTCTAGTCCAGGCGCACCTAAAGCAAAGGTCACGACTGGTAAACCCATATTGCCATTGTTAGCAAATACTGTCGCCGCGATTAAAGCTTTACTAGAAGCAAAAGATAATTTAGCGATCGCGCCTAGCAACCAAATTCCTAGATAAATTAGTAACGAAGTTAATGCAAAGCCAAGTAATAATCGTTGAGAATTTTGTGCAGATAAAGTAGTTCGATACAAACTATCAATTACTAAAGCTGGAGATAAGACAAATAAAATTAGCTGGGAAAGAGTTTGACGCTGTAAGGGCAAAGTACGCCCCACGATAAAGCCTACTAAAATAATTAAACCTACTGGCAAAACCGCAGGTAGCAAGGTAGTCATATGAATTATTAATAGTTAACGAACGATAACTTTTCGCAGCATCAATTTACTTAAAAACTCAGTTAATTGTAGCTAGTTAACGATTACGATCGCTGTCAGCAGGTATTTTATTTTGTTAAGGTGTTGATAACAATTAAAATAATAAATAAATATGTATGATTAAAATGTCTCGGTCAAATGAAAACATTCTTGACACTTCTACTCTTAAGAAAGCTTGGCTAACTATTCACGAAAATAGCTGTCCTTACAACTACAATTTTCATCTGCACACGATATTTTCTGACGGCAGAATGTCTCCCTATGGCTTGATTCAGCAAGCAGTAAGAATTGGAATGACGGGATTGGCAATTACCGATCATCATACTGTTGATGGTTATCTCGATATACAACAAAGTTTACCAAAATTGCGTCACCAAAACGGTGGCAAAACTCTACCGTATATTTGGACTGGAGTTGAAATAACTGCCAAACTTTTAGATACAGAAGTACATATTCTTGGTTATGGATTCGATATCGAATCTCCTTATCTTCAACCTTATTTGCAAGGCAGTACTTTAAGAGACTCCAGAGCAAAAGCCGACAAAGTAATTAAAAGCATTCAACAAGCAGGAGGGTTAGCGGTTTTAGCCCATCCCGCTCGCTATCGCCTTCCCGCTCGCACGTTGATTCCCGCAGCTGCTAAATTGGGTATAGATGGAGTAGAAACTTATTACGCTTACAGCAATTCTAAACCCTGGCAGCCCAGCGCGACACAGACTAAGGAAGTCAAACAACTAGCAGCTAAATATAATCTTTATAGTACCTGCGGTACGGATTCTCATGGTTTGAGCTTATTACAGCGAATTTAAGTAATTCAGGCTTTAGGGAACAGGGAACAGGCAAGAGTAAAAAGTTTTTATTTGCTACTTGCTACTAACTACTTACGTATGGAAATACTCACTACACCCAATAAAATTAAAGTTGGTGTTAGCCAATTTCCCCAGCGAACGTATAAAGTTTGATGTTGACGACGATAAATAGTGCCTGCATGAATTGCATATTGTTCGAGAGGAGAAATCCATAAAGTATTTCCGCGAGGATCGACTATTGCCGAATAACCAGTATTGGTAGCTCTTGCCGCCCAGCGATCGCTTTCTATGGCTCGCATCACATCCTGAGCATGGTGTTGGGCAGGCATTGTGGTACTATAGTGAGCATTATTCGATGAAGTAATGATAAACTCGCCACCTGCTTTTGCCTGACGGCGAAAATGCTCCGAATAAGCCGACTCATAACAAATTCCCACAATTGCTTTACCGAAGGGAGTATCGAAAACAGGATTGGGCTTACCAGGTATTAAATGGGCTTCTAAAGGAGACAGGCGATCGACCAACTTTCCCAAAATCGGCTCGAAAGGAATATATTCCCCCAAAGGAACTAGTTTGTATTTGTCATAGCGACTAAATGTTTTTCCTTGTGCTGTAAGGGTAAATAAGCTGTTCGTATAACCGCGATCGCTTTCACCAAAAGCACCAACCCAAACAGGAACTCTATTTTTAGTTACGGTTCGATAAAATTCAGAATTATCGATAATATTGTGCCAGTAAAAAGGTAAGGCAGTTTCGGGAGTGAGAACCACATCTACTCCTTGCCGCGCTAGTTTTTCGTAACCTGTAGTGTAACCCTGTATCGCTTTACGCCATCCTGTAGGAGATAGTTTAATTTCGTTGGGAACATTGCCTTGAACAATACCAACCTCAATTGGTTCTAGATTCTCAACAGCTATGGGGTATTGGTAGAGATAATATCCCCAGGCATGACTGACAATAAAAATTGATAAAGGTGATAACCATAACCAAGTTTGTCGCTTGTAACTGCGCCACGATAAGACTACTTCTGTTAATAATCCATTTACCGCTACAATTACTGCCGTAATCGTACTAAATCCCGATATTTTACCCAACTGCAAGATCGCTAAGTTATTAGGGCTTTGGGTGTAGCTTAAAGATGTCCACCATAACGAGCCATAACTCCATAACGTTTCTAAACCGCACCATAGAGCTACTCCCACCAAGACTACGATCGCACTATTTATATATGTTTTATTAGTATGGCGATCTAGCCTGTTAATAACTAGTTTGAATAATATCGACCAGGTAGCGACTAATACAGCACCCCAAAAGGTAATAAATAACCAGCAAAAAATAGCAATAAGCAAACTTGCCAACCAGGGAACCCCCATCCAGGTCATGGGATGTACTCCCGTAATCCAAAATAAACCTAAGCCATGATAGCCGCAGCCCCAAACTAAACCAGTTAAAATTACCCAGCTTAAAAATTTTTCCGACCGCACCAGAAACCATAGAGGAACTAAAGCAAACCAGGCTAAATACCAAGCGTTAGTTGGTGCTGGCGACAAACCCATCAAGATACCGCCACCCAAGGCAATTAAAAGCGATTTGATTCGATGATTCATTACGTAATGAGATTTGGCTACTAAGCATAAAGCAAGAAGACTTTTAGTTTAACTAGTGCTGACTTTAGAGCATAAATAAACGATCTAGCCTCTCAAAATTTCCAGGATGAAGCTAAAGCAATAAAAAATGATTGGAGTTTCTTCTTAAGATTCTAGATTTTTATTGAAGAAAAACTTTAGATGCGATCGCCAAAGAAACTCGCTGACTAGCTAAGGAGTAAAAATGACAACGAACGAGAATAGATAACTTGAAACTAATGGTTTTAACAGCGTAGTTGTATAAGCTGAATGCGATTCAGCATACCCTACGCTCAAAGTAGATGTGGTTTATTTATTGAATTGGTTCTGCTTTTTCTACCGAACCGTTATTAATTCCCAACGTAAATTTTAATGGGGTTTGATTGGGGTAAGCTTTGGCTACCTGGCGATAGACGGCATAGTTAGTTGGTAGGTTAACTGTCTGTCCGTCCTGTTGAAAAGTTACGCGATAGTCTATGGTGCGGAGTAATTCTGGTTTGCCAATCTTTTCGTAAGGACGCTTTTTAGCTGCTTCAATTTCATCGACACTAGGCTTAGGTGGAACTTGAGCCCACCACAATCCTTTATCGTCCTGTACTACACCTCTTTCTGGTTTTTCGCCATTGCGGTTAACTAAAGAAACAGAATCAAATTTTTCGTACCTGCCGCGTTTATTTTCTGTTGGATCGTTACTGTAGTTGACTCGCCACGTAATATTAGTCGTTGCGGTAGCTTCATATTGTTGGGCATTTTGAGTATCGCAGCCAACGATAAACACCAACGAACTGAGTAATCCCAAGCCGATTTTACTGACTCGAGAAAGAGGAGAAATATTAAATTGTTTTGACATTAGTATTATTTATTTTACCGATCGAACTACAAACAATTTTAGAATGATGGTTGGGGATTAATAATTTCCAGATTGACACTTTTACAAGTGTGACCATTCGGTTTTTAAAATCTATTTTTGTTTGACATTTCGCCTGATAATCCAAAATACAAAAGCAACTACAAAGACGACTAAAACAATCGTACTTACTGGAGCAAGATATTGTTTGACGCGATCGTAATTTTCGCCGAGTAGAAATCCAGCATAAGTTAAAAAGCTGACCCAAAGTGCCGTTCCTATAGTAGAGTAAACGAGAAAGGGCAGGAGGGGCATTTTGCTAATGCCGGCAGGAACAGAAATATAGGTACGCACTCCAGGAACGAGGCGGCTAAAACAAGTGGTTTCTCTACCTCTTTTCTGAAACCATTGTCTGGCGCGATCGATATCTTCACTAGAAACACTCAGCCATTTTCCATAGCGATCGACAAAGCGTTTAATTCTTCTTAGTCCCCAAACCTTGCCTAAATAATACCAGGGTAATGCACCTAAGACCGAACCTATTACCCCGGCTACGATTACATAAACTAACTGAAGCTTTCCTTGGATTACGGCAAACCCAGCCAGAGGCATAATCAACTCAGAAGGAATGGGAGGGAATAGATTTTCTAGCAACATTAACAAACCAATACCGACATATCCTAAAGAGTCAACAGTATTTGTAATCCATTCCAGCATTATTTTTTTTATTTAATAGCAAAAAGTAAAGTAAAGCGCGTAAGCCTGAGAAATTTCAGGCAATAGTAGAAAGTCTAGCTAATACATTAAGTTACGTCTATATATATTATGCAGCTTTGCTGTGTGTTGTTTCATCTTGCTACAGCCAGAACTGCGATTTTCAATATATAAAACGCTAAAACTACTTCCCAGCGACTAGTGCCTAAAAAACCAAGGTGTAGCTCGTTAGTTCGAGAAATGCTGTAACAGATTATAAATACTTAAAAACATTAGAACTAACAGTTCTGTACTATAAAATTTTGCACACATTTTAATAACGACAATTTTTAAATAGATATGAAACAAACTTCTACAGTAATAATTACGGGTGCATCTTCAGGAGTAGGATTACAGGCGGCTAAAGCTTTGAGCGATCGCAACTGGCACGTAGTAATGGCTTGTCGCAACCTCGATAAAACCAAAAAAGTAGCCAAAGAAGTCGGCATGAAACCAGATAGCTATAGCGTTATTCATTTGGATTTAGCTTCTTTAGATAGCGTGCGGCAGTTTGTTAAAGATTTTCGTGCTACTGGTAAAAATTTAAATGCTCTAGTTTGTAACGCGGCAGTATATTTGCCCTTAGAAAAAGAACCCCTGCGGAGTAAAGATGGTTATGAGTTGAGCGTTGCTACCAATCATCTCGGACATTTTTTGCTATGTAATCTGATGTTAGAAGATTTAAGAAGATCGTCAGCTACAGATAAAAGATTAGTATTTATCGGTACGGTAACAGCTAACCCCAAAGAGTTGGGAGGCAAAATTCCCATTCCCGCACCGCCAGACTTGGGAGATTTACAGGGTATGGAAGCTGGTTTTAAAGAGCCAGTATCGATGATCGATGGTAAAAAATATAAATCGGGCAAGGCATATAAAGACAGTAAGCTGTGCAATATGCTAACTATGCAGGAACTCGATCGCCGCTATCATGACGCTACTGGCATCGTGTTTAATGCTCTCTATCCTGGTTGCGTTGCCGAAACTGGCTTGTTCCGCAATCACTTTTCTTTGTTTCAGACCATCTTTCCCTGGTTCCAGAAAAATATCACGGGTGGTTATGTTTCGGAAGAATTAGCAGGAGAACGAGTAGCGAAGATAGTTGCCGAACCAAAGTATAACGAATCTGGAGTTTACTATAGTTGGGGCAACCGCCAGCAAAAAGACCGCGCTGCTTTCAAACAGGAAATTTCTGACGAAGCTCTCGACGAACTTAAAGCCGAACGTCTTTGGGACTTGAGCGCGAAGCTGGTCGGATTGGCATAATAGTGACTAAGGTAGAGGAAGCAGGGCATTCAACAATTGACAATGAACAGAACTACAATGAACAATTTTTCATTTACTAACTTTAAACTGCTCATTGTTCATTGCTCATTGTCAATTATCCATCGAGCAATAAATCTCCAGTCCCTTAGTTTCCTCTAATGTTGCAATTATTATTATTTATCGGTTTTTTAATTACTGGCTGCGTCACTGCCGACAGTAGAGATTCGACCACAGAACAAGTTGCCAGTCAACAGCAGCTGGCCAGTGTCGATCTAGCAACTGCCAGCTTAGGTTCGGCTCCGGCTAGAGAATATATCGGTACGACTCAACCCGCTACTGAAGTCTCTTTGCGATCGCAAGTAGAAGGTAGATTGTTAGAGTTATCTGTAGCTATTGGGAAGAACGTTATCAAAGGTCAAGAAATTGGCAAACTGGATGATAGTTTGTTAGCCGCCGTTGTCAGCCAAGAACGAGAGGAGTTAGCCAGCCTAAAATCAGAAGTAGCCAGAGCCGAAATTGAAGTCAAAGACGCGCAAATTCAGTTAGAACAAGCTCAAATTCAACTAGAACAGGCAAAAAGCGATGCTGCCAGGTACGGTCAACTAGCTAAAACGGGTTTAATTGCCGAACAACAGGCAGAATCATACAGAACTGCGGCTCAAACTGCCCAACAGACTGTATTCTCAGCAAGAGAAGCGATCGCTATTCAAAGACAAGCTGTAGATGTGGCAAAGTCGAGAGTTGCAGCACAACAAGCAGCGATCGCCGAAGCTGAACAGCGTTGGGTCTATACTCAGTTGCTCGCACCGATAAGCGGTACGATAATTGCTAAGGCTGCCGAACCTGGAGATGTAATTCAAACAGGAGAAGAAATTGTTACTATTGGCAATTTTCAAGAAGTGGAAGTGGTAGTTCCCATATCAGAACTAGATTTAAGTAGAGTCAATCTCGGACAAAGCGTTAGAGTTAAGCTAGATGCTTTTAGCGATCGCACCTTTTCAGGTAAAGTTACCCAAATTGCCCCTACTACATCCGATTCTGTAGCGCGTCAAATTGCAGTACAGGTTACAGTTGATAATCCCGACAATCTTATCAAAGGGGGTTTACTCGCTAGAGTTGACTTTGAAACTACAGCCACATCAGAAATAGAAGTTCCCGAAGCCGCAGTTATTGAAGAGGAAGGAGTAAATTATTTATTTGTAGTTACTCAAACTAACGATCGTCAAGCTACCGTGACCAAACGACAAGTAAAATTGGGCGATCGCACTAACGGCAATGTTGAAGTTTTATCGGGAATTAGATCGGGAGAAAGATTCGTACTTCGCAGTAGTCAGCCTTTAAAAGATGGTGAAACAGTCGCTTTGAGTATTATTTCTGAATAATATTTTTAGAAGCTCGCAATCTGTTTTTTAATCTCCATAAAATACATTTATTATTCAAGCGTTTATTTTTTATGTTATTAACCAATAAAAATTTTCCTCTGCCTTTAGAACGTTTAGAAAAAGAGGATTTAACAATTAGTTTTGCTAATGCTACTTGGGATGACTTTGAAAAACTATATTGTGAGGAAGATTTTGGTTATAGAGTATCTTATTTAAATGGAGTTATTACCATTGTGTCTCCCAGCAAAAATCATGAAGTTATTGCCGATATTATTAGCGATTTAATAAAAGCTTTTTGCCGAAGATTCAATATTTTGTATTTTCCTATGGGTTCTACCACATTAACCAACAAGCCTTTAGCTGGGAAGGAGCCTGATGCTAGTTTTACTTTTGGTGAAATAAAAGACATTCCAGATTTAGCGATTGAAGTGGCTTTTTCTAGCGGTAGTCTTGAAGATTTAGAAAAATATAAATTGTTAAACGTGAAAGAAGTTTGGCTATGGAAAAATGAAAAATTGAGGTTTTTTGTGCTAAATAAACAGCGCGATGACTATGAAGAAAAAGAACGCAGCTTTTATTTACACAACTTATCGGCAGAGTTTTTAATTGATTTTGTTAACCGCAGTTTAACTGAAAGTCCTTTAACTATAGAAAAAGATTTTAATAAAGCATTAAGCGCGATCGCATCAAAAATAGACGATGTTAAACATTGAATAAAACAGTAAAAGTGAGTAGATCGAATCCAAATAAAACCTGCTTTTTTCCCGAACCACATGAAAGTCGTCTTTATGGCTTTGGTAGTGATTTTGTTGCTAACGAAAAATATTTAGCCGTAAGTCATACTGGTTTGAACAAGGTCATTATCTACACTTCAGATGATTTTGGTAAATGGAGCAGAACTAGGGAAATTTTTCAGTCTGTAGATTTAGCGTTAGATAGAGAAGGTTTTATCTTTAATAGTTCTATCTTTGGCAATAGTCTAGAGATAGATGGAGATGTTTTAACAATTTCTGCCAGAATCAGAGATCCAGATGTTTTAAGAGAAGGTATATCTCGGTATCAGGCAGTCAATACACCTGCCACATATTCTTACAAAAGATATTTAATTAACCTCAAAACAGAAACAGAAGTTAAACCTATCGATTTGTTGGTGCAAAGAGAACCAGAATCAAATTTGGTTTGTTTTAATCTGCTCCGTCAAGGGAAGATCGAGCAATTTATTTTACCTGATATGGGTGAAGAATACTTTGGTAGTAATTTTGCCCTGCATCAGAACTTACTTTTAGTAGGTTATTCCTCACATGACAAAACAGGTGGGGCTTGGCTATTCGATTTAAAGCGACCACAAGCCGAACCTCTAAAATTGGCTATCGAAAATACTGCTTTAGGAGGCACTGTAGCAATTTCTCAGCAATTTGCTGCGGTTGGTTATGAAGGATTCCGTTGGTATTTTCCCCAAGGTAATCCTTTTGATAAATCATATATGTCACTAATCCGAAACCTTAACAACGGTTCGACTAAGGTTATTGATAGTTTTGGAAAATTATCTTTGAGTGACAACATATTAGCGGTAATGCGTCCTTGTAACCGTGAGCGCGAATTAGCTGGGCTATTAGAAGTGTTTCGTCTTGATGAAAACATAACGCCTCATCTGATTAAGCGAACTAATGTCGCTAAAGCCAAAGTACAAAATGGTTTTTTGATAACTCTTGAAACCTACTACCGTGAGGAATTATGTATTGAACCCTTGCCTTGAAAACAATAATTTCTTATCTTTGCAAATAATTAACTAGCGCCTGTAATCCCAAAACATAACTATCAGCACCAAAGCCACTTATTTGTCCGATCGCGACTGGTGCAATATATGAGTGATGGCGAAATTCTTCGCGTTGATAAATATTACTCAGGTGTACTTCTACTACGGGAATCATTGCTGCGGCGAAAGCATCCCGAATAGCTACACTGGTATGAGTATAAGCACCTGGATTAATTAAAATTCCTTGATATTTGTCTATCGCTTCATGGATGGAGTCTACTAATACCCCTTCATGATTAGACTGCAAACAAGATATACTTACTTGCAGTCTTTTTGCTTCTTCTAGTAAAAGTTTTTCAATTGATTCGAGAGTCATCGAACCATAAACTTCTGGTTCGCGCCGCCCCAATAAATTAAGATTGGGACCATGCAATACTAATATTTTTAGCTGCGACAAAACTATTAAAAATAGAAAATTTGTAAATTAGCGGTAGCGGCGTTGGGCGCGATCGTCAACGGGAATGGGAATAGCTTCTGTTTCTGATTCTGGCTCCGCTCCTAACAATACCTCAATCAATTTTTGACCAAATTCTCTCAATTTTTCTAATAACTGTTCGATAAAGTCCATTTAATAAACTACTCCCGTTAGCAATATGTAAGTTGTAAGCTTTTTTTGCTGATTATGCTCTGTTTCTAAGGTTTTAGAAAACTTTGTTATTTGATGTTTGGGCTATAAATCAGGTTGAAAATTGCTCTATAAAATTTCAACCACAAAATAATCCAATTTTATACTACTCTAGTAGTATTTTTGTAACTATATTACAATTTTTTAACTTATTTTCAACCTAACACAAATTATCAACACTAAGTATTAATTCTTAATTAAATAATTAAATTCACACCAGGGATATAGACATTAAGATTTATTGTTTTTCTTCGATAGGGGGTTTTTCAAAGCGACCAAGAGAACTATATTCAAAAGTGGGAGTTGGGTAAGTATTAAAATTTTTGCTCGATGCAATGTTAGTGCGTAAGAAACTAGTTTTTCAAACTGGAGTCTAACCAGAATCGGCAATAGAAGCTATTATTTTCAAGCCAAATCCGAATCAAAAGAATTAATTAGAGGAGAAATTTATGAAATTAGCTTACTGGATGTATGCAGGACCCGCTCATATTGGAACTTTACGCATCGCCAGTTCGTTTAAGAACGTTCATGCAATCATGCACGCTCCCCTGGGAGATGATTACTTTAACGTTATGCGATCGATGTTAGAAAGAGAGCGTAACTTTACCCCAGTAACTGCTAGCGTAGTCGATCGCAAAGTTCTGGCGAGAGGTTCGCAAGAAAAAGTTGTCGATAACATCACTCGCAAAGATCGCGAAGAACGTCCCGATTTAATTATTCTTACTCCTACCTGTACCTCCAGCATCCTGCAAGAAGATTTAAACAACTTCGTATCTCGCGCCCAAATGGATGCTCAAGGTGATGTGATGTTAGCCGATGTCAATCACTATCGCTACAACGAACTACAGGCAGGCGATCGAACTTTGGCACAGGTAGTTAAATTTTATTTAGAAAAAGCTCGTAAGAAAGGCGAACTGCCCGCAGGCAAAACTGAAAAGCCTTCGGTTAATATCATCGGTATTTCCACTTTGGGTTTTCATAACCAGCACGACTGCACCGAGTTGAAAAGACTGATGGCTGATTTGGGCATAGAAGTAAATCTGGTAATTCCCGATAAAGCTTCGGTTCACGAACTTAAAAACTTACCCCGTGCCTGGTTTAACCTCGTACCCTATCGCGAACTAGGCATGATGGCTGCTGAATATCTAGAAAGCGAGTTCGAGATGCCTTATGTCGATATTACGCCGATGGGAGTAGTCGAAACCGCTCGCTGTATTCGTAAAATTCAGGAAGTAATTAACGAACGGGGTGCATCTGCAAATTACGAAGAGTATATTGAAAACCAAACCCTGCACGTATCTCAAGCGGCATGGTTTTCTCGTTCGATTGACTGTCAAAACCTAACTGGCAAAAAAGCCGTTGTCTTTGGCGACAATACCCATGCTGCGGCAATGACCAAAATTTTAGCTAGAGAAATGGGTATTAAAGTAGTACTAGCAGGAACTTATTGTAAATACGATGCCGACTGGTTTAGAGAACAGGTAAGCGAATATTGCGATGAAATTTTAATTAGTGAAGATAATGGCGAAATTGGTGATGCGATCGCCCGTCACGAACCTTCAGCAATTTTTGGTACGCAGATGGAACGTCATGTAGGCAAACGATTAGATATTCCCTGTGGCGTAATTGCCGCACCAATTCACATTCAAAACTTCCCTATTGGCTATAAGCCTTTTGTGGGTTATGAAGGTACCAATCAAATTGCTGACTTAGTTTACAACTCCTTCACTTTAGGAATGGAAGATCACCTGTTAGAAATCTTTGGCGGACACGATACCAAAGAAGTTATCACCAAAGGCATTTCGGCAGACTCTGACTTAAACTGGAACAAAGAAGCCACTGTAGAACTAAATAAAGTTCCTGGTTTTGTAAGGGGTAAAGTTAAGCGCAATACCGAAAAATTTGCTCGCGAAAGAGGGTTTAGTGAAATTACTTTAGAAGTTATGTACGCGGCTAAAGAAGCGGTTGGTGCGTAGCACGTCTCTAGGGGTTTGGCATTGTCAAACCCTTACTGGTATCGTCAAACCCTTACCACCCAGAGTATCGAACCTAGCATCATGACTCAGATCGATATTGCTTCTATTATCGCTAAGATGCAGCAGCAGGAAACCTATCCTCATTCTGTGTCTGGTTCTATAAAATTGGTACAGACGCACATTTCCTATCTGTTTCTAACAGGTGAATACGTTTACAAACTAAAAAAAAGAGTAGATTTTGGGTTTTTAGATTTTTCTACTCTCGAAAAAAGAAAGCATTTTTTAGAAGAAGAAATTCGTTTAAATAGCCAAATTGCTCCCGATTTGTATTTGGAAGTATTACCAATTGTTCGGCAGGGAGATAAATTAATTTTGGGCGGTGATGGAGAAGCTGTCGAATACGCTCTGAAAATGCGGCAGTTTCCCCAGAAAAATCTATTTATTAATCTTTTTGAAAATAACAAACTATCGAGCGATCGCCTGTCGGAATTGGGTAAAAAAGTCGCTCGGTTTCATCAGCAAGCTAAGACTAATGAATATATCCGTAGCTTTGGTAGGGTAGCCAAAATTAAACAGGCGATCGACGAAAACTATCAGCAAACCAAAAAGTATATCGGTACGGTGCAAACCCAGAAACAGTTTGATGAAACCAAAACTTTTACCGACCATTTTTTTAGCGATCGCCAGGAATTATTTCAAGCTAGAATTGATGCTCACAAAATCAAAGAATGTCACGGCGATTTACATCTCAAAAATATTTGCTGGTGGCAGAACGAAATTCAACTATTCGATCGCATTGAGTTTAACGAAGCTTTCCGCTTTGTAGATGTAATGTACGATGTGGCATTTACGGTAATGGATTTAGAAATCCGAGACAGACGAGATTTGGCTAATGTTTTTCTCAATACCTATCTAGAATACACTGGCGATTGGTCGGGATTGACCGTATTATCTTTATATCTTTCTCGGCAGGCTTATGTAAGAGCCAAAACTAACTCTATGCTATTGGATGATGAGGGTGTTTCCGAAGCCGATAAACAGCAAGCCAAACAAACTGCCGCAGATTACTATCGACAGGCTTGGAAGTATACTAAAAGGCAATCTGGAAAATTAATCTTAATGTCGGGGGTATCTGGTACGGGTAAATCCACCGCAGGCAAAATTATCGCTCGAAAAATGAACGCGATTCAAATTCGTTCTGATGTCGTTCGCAAACATCTTGCAGGTATATCTCTTGATGAGCCAGGAGGAGATGAAATATACACTGCTGACATGAGTCAAAAAACTTATAATCGCCTGAGAGAATTGGGCATCATGCTGGCAAAAGAGGGTTTTACCGTCATTTTAGATGCTAAATACGATCGCATTGCCCTGCGTCAACCCGTTATCGAACAAGCACAAGCTGCCAATATTCCCCTACAGATAATTCACTGCATTGCACCTACGGAAATTTTACGCGATCGCCTCAGCACTCGTAGTGGTGACGTTTCCGATGCTACTCCCGATTTACTCAGGCAACAGCTAGAGTTGTTTGAAGAATTTGGTACTGGCGAACAGTCTTACGTGACAACTATTGACACCAGCAACGACAATTGGCAACAAAATTTAAAATTCAAGTAAAACAAAAACTTGTAAACCGCGTTTAAATATAAAACTGGAGTTTTAAAATAATTTCTTGCCCTTTTGCCCTTCTCCTTTAACCCAAAATAGTTATCTTAAAAACTATGAGTTTCAAAGTGGACGCGGTTTAGTTACTGTTTCTTCCCCTTGAATTTTTACTCTTCGAGCGTCATTTTTATTTTTGCTCATTCAAAATATCAAAATATTTCCGTTTAGTGTGCTATTAGGTTTCTATTTATAAAAAACTATATTTTTGCTATATTTCATTGGAAAAACAAAGATAGGATACAATCAATTTCTGAATATCAACCCAAGTTATTGACAATTGAAAATAGAATATATTGATATTTATCAATTAAATTAACATATTGTAACGCTACTATTTAAACCGATTAAAGTAAAATATTCGAGACAATTTAATCGCAATATTTTTGGGTGTGAAATTCAGAGATGAAAAAATTGGAAGCTTTATTTACCATAGGAATTTCTGTTGTTTTGCTAGCTGCGCCACAAGTTAAAGCACAAACTACTAAAAATAACAATAATTTTGTACAGAATTATCAAACTAATAGTATCGATAGCAATCTCGACCGAATTGACATACAAAATAACTCAGGCGATTATCTAGGTCAAGTAACAAACGTAGACAGTTTGCGAGATGTTGCCCCTACCGATTGGGCTTATGAAGCTCTCCGCAGCTTAGTCAACCGCTATGGCTGTATTGCAGGTTACCCCAACCAAACCTATCGCGGCAGTCAAGCTCTAACTCGTTATGAATTTGCGGCTGGTTTAAACTCATGCTTGAATCAAATCGAACGTTTGATTGCTTCTTCTGAAGCTGTTAGTAGAGAAGATTTGGATACTATAAGCCGTCTGAGCCAAGAATTTGAAGCAGAACTTGCCACCTTGGGCGGGCGTATCGATAACATTGAAAGCCGCACTGCTTTCTTGGAAGACAATCAATTTTCTCCTACCAGTAAATTAAGTGGTGAAGTTATTTTCTCCTTAGCTGGTGCAACTGGGGGAAATTCAGAAACAGGGGAAGATCCTCAAGTTGTTTTTAACGATCGCGTCCGCCTGAATTTAAACACCAGCTTTTCTGGTGAAGATTTATTGATTACAGGTTTGCAGGCTTATAATTTTGGCGGTGAAATAGATGGTTCTGGTAGCATTCAAAATAGTTTATTTCCTACAGAATCTTTACTAACTGCTGGCTCGACCAAACTTAGCTTTGAACCTCAATTTCCGCGCTTCAATCCCCAGGATATTTCTGAAGAAGTTGAAAGTAATTCGGTCAACCTTTACAAACTACTTTACATTTTTCCTTCGGGTTTAGATAAAGTTACTCTGTTTGCTGGCACAGCTGCCGAAGCCTCCGATGCTTTTCCCACTATTATTCCCTTTGCTGACGAAGGACAGGGAGCTATTTCTCGATTTGCTGCTTTAAATCCAGTGCTGCGCGTGTCGGGAGGAACTTCTCAAACTGGTTTGGCTTCGGCAGCAGGATTTATTTGGAACATCTCCAAGCGAATAGACTGGCGGGCTTTATATGCTAGCGTTAACGCGGCTATACCCGAAAAAGAAGATAGTAATGTCTTAGGTGCAGGACTATTTAGTGGCAGTATGTTAGCTTCAACTCAGTTGACTTTGAAGCCTACAGACAATATCGATCTAGGTTTGAATTACGCCTATAGTTATCACGAACTAAATATATTAGCCACGGGACTTAATAGATTTTCGGCAACTCCCTTAGCAATTCCCAATCAAACTGTTAACCAAGACGGAACTGTTAACGTTAACGGTATTCTAGAAACCCCCGTACACATTCATTCTATTGGAACTTCTTTCAACTGGAACATTTTGCCCGATCTGGCTTTTACTGGATATGGTTCGTATTTTTTTGTTGATTCGGTATCTGGACCAGATGCTTCTTCAGAATTTCTCAGTTGGATGACAGGTATTCAGGTTCGAGATTTATTAAAAGAAGGAAATAGTGCTGGACTAATTTTTGGACAACCTCTAAACCGAGTCGATGCTGGTGGTGCAGCCGAATTGACAGAACCCGATGTCGAGCGAGGAATACCATATCATTTAGAACTTTTTTATAACTACAAAGTTAACGATAATTTAAGTCTTACCCCTGGGTTTTTTGTTTTGTTTAATCCAGAAGGTAATGAGAACAATGATACTACTGCGGTAGGTGTTTTGCGAACAACTTTTAGTTTTTAAGTTTTCTAAAATATAGCAGTACTAAATCATTCGTGAAAAATGGTTGACTAGACTTCYGCCCTCTGCCCTCTAAAGGGCGCGACTGTAGAGGAAACCTCTACAGTTTAATAGGTTACGGCTCACCCCCTTTACTGGCTATTGACACTAGCGAGGATGATTGGCAACAAAAAATATTCCTTGGGTTACTTCACCAAATTATCTAACTGTAGCAACTATACTCAAACATAGTATCAGTTAGTATTCTTTGCATGATAAATCGAACCCGTAATCTCGGACATAGAGCAATTGTTATCGGTGGTAGTGTTGCTGGAATGCTAGCTGCTCGCATACTTATCGATTATTTTGCCGAAGTAATCATTGTCGAAAGAGATACTCTACCGACAGAACCAAAGTTACGCCAGGGAGTACCACAGTCAGCGCAGCCACATATTTTGCTTACCAAAGGCTACAGAATTTTATTAGAACTATTGGGCGAAGATTTTAATATCGAATTAATTCAAAGAGGTGCTTTAACTATTGATTGGGCGAAAGAGTTTTATAGCTACGGCGAAGCAGGATGGTTGGCAAATACTTCAAAACCTTCCGACTTAATTTCTATAACTTGCAGTCGTCCTTTATTAGAATGGGCGATCGCTCGTCAGATTAAAAAGAACAACAGAATAAAGTTTTGGGAACAACATCGCGTTACCGAACTAATTTACCATCGACAGGAACATCGAGTTCGAGGAATAACAGCTAGCTCATTAAGTAATAAAGAAGAAAAAAAACTGACTGCCGATCTGATTGTAGACTGTAGCGGACGTAACTCTAAAGCACCTCAATGGTTAAAAAACATCGGCATAACTGCACCACCAGAAACTACAGTCAATCCTCATCTTGGATATGCGACTCGCCGCTATAAAGAGCCAGAAGGCTTTCAACTTCCTTGGAAAGTTATGTTAATTAACCATGCTCCTCCAGAGCATACTAGATTGGGATATCTCGCCAGAATCGAAAGAGGTGAATGGATTGCTACGTTAGGCGGTTATGAAGCAGACTTTCCTCCGATTGACGAGCCTGGTTTTTTAGATTTCGCTCGTAGTCTGCGTCATGCCAGCATTTATGAAACAATTACTCAAGCCGAACCCATATCGCCTATTTATGCCTATAGAGCAACTACCAATAGGTTGCGTCACTATGAAAAAATCGAGCTTCCTTATGGGTTTATCGTACTTGGCGATGCCGTTTGCTCTCTTTGTCCAGTTTACGGTCAGGGAATGACGGTAAGTGCCTTAGCTGTGTTGACTTTGCAAAAATGGCTAAATAGAACGCGAAAATCTTTTTTACTTAGTAAACTATCTTCTGCTTCCTTTCAACAAGATTTAGCCAAAAGCAATTCCCCACATTGGAATTTAGCTATTGCTCAAGATTCTCGCTTTTTAAAAACTAAAGGTAGAGTCAAGCCTACCTTATTAAATAGTTTGCTTCAACCATATTTACAGAGATTACAAAAGCAAGCAACTTACGATCCCGAAGTCTATGTTTCATTTATGGAAATAGCACATTCGCTCAAATCGCCGCTATCTTTCTTTTCTCCCCAGCTTCTGTGGCGAGTATTTACTAAAATCGATTCAAAATCTAAATCTCGAAGAATTAAAAGTTGAGTCGATAGTAGCGTTAAACTTCCGCTGTTAGTAATTAGTTACTATTCGGTGTCACAATAGCAGTACGAATAAAGCTTAGAATTTTAGATATAGCTGTAATGGCAATTAAACGAGCATCTGATTCGCAACCAGCACCTAAAAAAAACCGTCAAAAACCGAAGCGCGATTCTATTCCCTCAAATAGAAACGAAGCCAACTTAATGTCGGCACAGGCAACTGTTGAAGAAACAGACAATAGTGAAGACAAAATTCGTCCTCAACGACTAGCTGACTATATCGGACAAAAAGATTTAAAAGGAATTCTCAACATTGCGATCGCGGCGGCTAAGGGTAGAGAAGAACCCTTAGATCATTTATTACTCTACGGACCTCCTGGTTTGGGTAAAACCACCATGTCGATTATTTTGGCTACAGAAATGGGAGTTAACTGTAAAATAACTTCCGCACCTGCATTAGAACGTCCGCGAGATATTACGGGCTTGCTAGTCAATCTCAAACCAGGAGATATTCTGTTTATCGATGAAATCCATCGCCTCAACCGCATGAGCGAAGAATTGCTATATCCTGCAATGGAAGATTATCGCCTCGATATTACTATTGGTAAAGGTCAGACTGCCAAAACTCGCAGCATTCCTTTACCGCCCTTTACCTTAGTCGGGGCAACTACTAAAGCAGGGTCGCTGTCTTCTCCCTTGCGCGATCGCTTTGGCAT